>JAFPAS010000032.1 GCA_017424205.1 Prevotella sp.
AAATCCTCTACTTCATCAAACTCGCAGTTGTATACATATAGATTCTCTACAAATCCGCCTCGGTCAGGATTAGTCTTGATGTATATGCCACGCTTGCAGTAACCTGCATAGTCACAATTCTCCACAATGACATTTCGTACGCCTCCCGACATCTCGCTTCCGATTACAACAGCATGCAGTCCCTTGAAGTGACAGTTGCGTATGATGATATTTTCAGAAGGAGTCTTGCCGTTGCGTCCGTCGTCATCACGTCCGCTCTTGATGGCTATGTTGTCGTCGCCATTGTTGAAGTGCACGTCCTCAATCAGGATATTCTTTGAGCACTCAGGGTCGATGCCGTCGTTGTTTACAAGTTTTGCATCATATCGCAGAGCACGGCAGATGATATTCTCGCTCTTCAGCAGATGAATGCACCAGAATGGAGCATTGGTTATTTTTACACCCTCGAGAGTAATGTTCTTGCAATTATATAGCTGCATAAGCTGCGGACGAAGCCAGTATCCGTCGCCGAACACTCGCTGGTCAAGCGGAGCCTGCTCGTGGTTCATCTTACGGCTTCTGTCTTTGCCTGGTCCCTGCTTTTTCTTCCATGTTGCGAAAGTTGACATGGCGTTGCCGTCTATACATCCTTTGCCGATGATAGACACATTCTCCAAGCCATAGCCGTAAATCATAGGAGAGTAGTTATAAAGATATGTACCCTCCCAGCTACTGTTAACGATAGGGTAGAGGCCTGGTGTAGGGTCGAACTTCAGAGTGGCGCCTTCCTCCAGTTCCAGACACACATTGCTCACCAATGTGATTGGTCCCTTGATGAAGTATGTACCAGCAGGTACGGTGATGTGTGCACCGCCACGTTTTGCTGCATGCTTCATAGCTTTTTGGAAAGCCTTGAAACAGTCAGCGGTTCCATTGCCTTTCGCTCCAAACTTGGTTATTGAAACCTTGTATTCAGGAATCTCTGCCCCGCTGATGAGGCTGAGGATACTGTCGCGAAGTTCTGTGCGTCGTGCATCGTTCGCATTTTCTTCATACTTAGCATTTTCAGCTTTTGCTATGTTTGCAGTGAGCAGAAGCAGTGTCGCAACCAGTGCGAGATGGATAGTCTTTTTCATATTGTATAGATTTAATTTTATGTTTAAAGATATGTGCTACTCTACATTGAGAATGGCTTCCGTTGTATTTCCAGATTTTATAAGCACCTGTGCAATGCGTTTAACGTCCTTCGGTGTAATCTTGTTCAGACTATCATCGTTATGCAGCATATCGTCCGAACCATATTGTATGTTCTGCATGATAGCCTGCATCCAGAAGGCATTGCCAGAGCGTCTTCCGCCAGCAGTCTTCTGCATATATTCCATAGCCTTTCCGTACATCGACATATCAGGTCCGTTCTTAGCAACGTCATTCAGACACTGACGCACTTTGCTGAGCAATGCCTCCGCCTGCTCTTTGCCCGTATCGAAATTAACGACCATCTGCAGATGATTCTTAGGAGTGCGTGCCAGATTTATCTGCACGTTTACACCATAAGTGCCGCCCTCCTGTTCGCGAATCTGTTCAGTATACATCATGTCAAGCACCTGCTGAAGAATTCTTACGGCATACATATTCTTTGCAGAGTAAGCCATCTTTCCGATAATCTGATACATGACAGTCGTCTTCGGTGTCGTAGCAGGCAACGTCATGTGCAGTATGTGTGTACCGGCTTTTACTTTTGGTGTCACGTTGCGTGCCTTTTCGTGTTTGCCTGTAGAAGGCAGTGAAGCCAGATACTGTTCTATCAGCGATGTAATACGCTCCAAGTTATAATTGCCTACTATGACAAATGTGAAGTCAGATGCATTGCCGAATCTCTCGCGGTATATCTCGCAAATACGGTCATAGTCTGCATCGATAATACGTTGCTTGTTAGGCGGGCTCATCCTCACGCAGTCTGTGCCGTACATGACCTGTGCGAGAGAGTCGCTGAATACAGCCATAGGCATGCGCTTGCGACCTTCCAGCTGCATGAGCTGCTGCTGCTGCCACACTTTGAAATCAGCGGTATCCTTTCTCACTGTCGTCATGCGCAGGTGAATCAGTTTCAGCAGCGTTTCCTCGTCGCCAGGCGCACATGACCCCATGATGCTTTCGTGCATCATGCCAATAGATGTGTTATATGATACGCTACGTCCTTCAAGCATGCGTCCCAGTTCTTTTCCCGAGAAATTAGCCAGTCCGCTACGTGGCGCAACGCTATTTGCCACGCTATACTGTGCATACTCCGAGTCGTCATACATAGACGTACCGCCAGGGCTATATGCTCGCAGCATGATTTCGTTCTTGTTTGCAGCAGAGTGTCGCAGAATGACGGTAGCACCGTTAGAGAGTTTCAGAACATCCGTACCATACTTCTTGTCGTGCTTTCTGCTAACAATTGAACCTTTCTTCGGCAGTACTTCCATCAGCTCCTTTGCTGTCGTGGTTTCTGCATACGGACTCACCTGTTGCTGCCATGCCTGACTGTAGGCAGCCAGAATCTGCTCACGTGTAGGGTGTGGCAGTTCTTCGTGATCCTCGCCCTGTATTGTTATGGCAAGGTTGTAGTCAGTAATTAGTTGCTGAAGCCTTCTGTTAACATCATTAAGAGTTATAGATTGCAGAATCTCCATGTACAGGGCACAGTACTGCTCAACAGATGTTGCAGGCATATTCTTAAGGAAATGCTGCTGCAATTGTCCAGCATAGTGTGCGTTGGCAACCCTGTGGCGCGATTGATACGACTGATTAATTGACTGCATCATATTTGTCTTCAGACGCTCAAACTCCGTTTCTGTTATGCCATAGACAATCGCACGTTTTACCTCGCGTATGAGTGCTGCCATTGCTTCGCTCCATTTTCCTGTGTGGAAGTTTGCTGTGAGCATTGTCGCGCGTTTTGTTGCGGCTACAGAATAATAGCTGTCTGCAGCTGATGGAGCAGTCATGATGCCACGATAGTCTTCAGCGGTAGTCTTTAGTCGCATGTCAAGCAGCATCGATGCCATCGATGTTATATATTCGTCGCGCATGACATTAACATCGCAGCGCATAGAGTCAGGTGTGTCATCACGCTTATATGACAATTTCAGAGTGTTGCGGTTGGCTTCTTTGTCGTATGCCGTGGCAACGATAGGTTCTGTGTTGTCAGGCACAGAAAAGTATGTGCGCGGTGCAGGGTTGACAGGCTTCTTTATGTCTCTCCACAACCTGTGTATAGTTTTCTCAACTTCCTCGACATTAATATCTCCTACGATGATGATGCCCTGCAGATCTGGACGATACCATTTGCGGTAGTAGTCTCGTAGCGCCTTGTGTTCGAAGTTGTCAACCACAGACATCAGTCCGATAGGCAGACGTGTGCCGTATGGGTTGTCCTCAGGGAAAAGCTGCTTCAGCGTGGCTTCATACATGCGGCTCTGTGCAGAGTTTTTTGTGCGCCACTCTTCATGAATTACCTTTCGCTCGGCATCAATCTCCTTTGGGTCGAGCGTGATGCATCCTGCCCAGTCGTGGAGAATGAGCACACAAGAGTCAACCAGAGCTTGTCGCGCAGGAACATCAGTAAGCGAGTATATTGTCTCGTCGATAGAAGTATATGCATTGATGTTTGTGCCAAACTGCAATCCGTTCGACTCAAGATAGTTAATCAGTGACTTCCCCGGAAAATGTTTTGTTCCGTTGAATGCCATGTGTTCGAGGAAATGAGCCAATCCGCGTTGGTTCTCCTCTTCAAGCACGGAGCCTACTTTCTGAACGATGTGAAACTCGCATCGGTTTTTTGGCATAGCATTATGGCGTATGTAGTACGTCAGTCCGTTGTCAAGACGGCCATGACGTACAGCAGAATCGAGTGCGACTTGCTGGGCATGCGCTAAGGATGAGACAAAAAGCATAACTGACAGCAGGATGTAAGTCAGACGGTTTTTCATATCGTATGTGTATTTATGTTTTGCTATAATAATATAAGGTGTATATCGATAGATGTTAGGTGTGATACTTTCTTGCGTATGCGGATAACATGTGAAAATGCTATCTTGTGGCATAAGTCTGACCTTGTTTTGTGTTATATTTTGCCTTTTTCGGCTTTCTCGTAACCAAAAGGCAGTCTTTTGGCATACGAAAAGCAGAGTTTGGGGCAGCCAGAAGCAGTGAATTATGTGGTAAAACGCTGCTTTTAAGCTTCAGGTGATATATTTTGCAAACAAGGCAGGCTATTATATGGTTGACAATCAGGGTGTTATGTTTTGTGTATAATTCTTGTTCAGGGCGATATGTCGACCGAGTCTTGGTTTTTTGCGAGTAAACTGGTGTCGGCAAAGTGTAAGGTGTGCCTGTATGCTCAGTCACCTGATACTTTCTTGCCCGTTACAAAATGTAAAGTTTGCGTGGATTAATAGCTTTGCTATGCTATCTGAGTGCAAAAATACAAATAATTTATTTAATTTGGAAATTTTATTTGGTCGGAACGAAGAAAAAT
>JAFPAS010000033.1 GCA_017424205.1 Prevotella sp.
CTTTTGTTGCTATATGTATTCTTCAGATTGATGGGCATATTTATGGACCATCAGAACACAGCGAAGAAGATTGCCAACAAGCAGCCATTCAAGCCTGTAACAAAGACTGTTAAGGCTGTTGACGGCGCAATCGACACATCGGCAACACTGCTAAAGGACGGACTCAAGACAAAAGGTATTGACAAGAAAATATATATCGCTGTCATATCTATGGCGTTGAAGCAGTATCAGGATGATGTGCATGATACAGAATCAGGCATCATAACTATCAAGCCAAAGAACACAAACTGGAATAACCTTATAAAATAACAGAATTAAATAACCTAATCATACATAAAAAATATGGCAAAGTATCAATATACAGTAGAGGGTACAGACTACGATGTAGAAATTCTCGAAATTGAAGACAATATAGCAAAAGTAACTGTTAATGGCGCTGAATTCGAGGTAGAGATGAAGCAGATGCTTAATCCTACTAAGCGTCCTATCAAACAGGTTGTTGCACCAGAAGCAACAAACAATATACGCATCGAAACACCTAAGAAACCACAGGTTGCTGCTCCTGCAGGAGCTGGTGCAAATATTGAGGCTCCACTTCCTGGTACTATTATTGACGTCAAAGTGAATGTTGGCGACAAGGTAAAGTCTGGAGATACTGTTGTTGTTCTTGAGGCAATGAAGATGCAGAATAACATCGAAACAGATATTGACGGCGAGGTAACAGCAGTCTTGGTAAAACAGGGCGATTCAGTAATGGAGGGTACACCATTAGTCACAATAGCATAAATAAATCATGGAAACATTCTTAAACTTTCTGAAGGAAAACTTCTTTGATTTCTTAACCTATACAGGTTTTGCAAATGCCGAATTAGGTAATATTATCATGATAGCAGTTGGTGCATTTTTCATTTGGCTGGCTATCAAGAAAGACTTCGAACCCCTACTCCTGGTTCCTATTGGACTGGGTATAATTCTTGGCAATATACCGTTTAAGGCAGAAGCAGGATTGGAGATTGGACTCTATGAGGATAATTCTGTTCTGAATATATTCTATCAAGGTGTGAAACTCGGCTGGTATCCTCCTTTGGTATTCCTCGGCATTGGTGCGATGACAGACTTTACGTCACTTATTGCCAATCCTAAGCTGATATTAATTGGTGCGGCAGCACAGTTTGGTATTTTTGGTGCTTATATGGTTGCGCTGGCATTAGGCTTTGAGCCTAATCAGGCAGCAGGTATTGCCATTATTGGTGGAGCAGACGGTCCAACCGCTATATTCCTCAGCTCTAAACTGTGTCCGAACCTTATGGGTGCGATTGCAGTTTGCGCTTATTCATATATGGCTCTTGTGCCAGTTATTCAGCCACCGTTGATGCGTATGCTCACATCAAAGAAAGAGCGTCTCATTAAGATGAAGCCTTCACGTGAGGTGTCACAGACCGAGCGTATCCTCTTCCCTATTATAGGTCTTCTGATTACTACATTCATTGTGCCTTCAGGTCTTCCACTTCTTGGCATGTTGTTCTTCGGAAATCTGTTAAAGGAGTCAGGAAAGACAACTCGTCTGGCAAAGACTGCAGGTTCTGCACTAAACGATATTATTGTAATGCTTCTTGGTCTCACTGTAGGCTGTTCAACACAGGCAAGCGAGTTCCTTACGCTGAACACAATATTCATCTTCTTCCTCGGTGCATGCGCATTTGTGGTAGCTACATGTTCAGGTGTACTGTTCGTAAAATTCATGAATATATTCTTGCCAGAACATAAGAAAATCAATCCTCTTATCGGAAATGCCGGTGTGAGTGCAGTGCCAATGAGCGCACGTATATCAAACAATCTCGGACTGGAATATGACCGCAAGAATTTCCTTCTGATGCACGCGATGGGTCCTAATGTGGCAGGTGTAATCGGTTCTGCTGTGGCAGCTGGCGCATTGTTAGGATTCTTGTCATAAACCCGTAAAAAGGAGAAATATTTATACATATAATATTGGCATTCATTCATATTATCGTCAATTATATCTCTGCAAAATAAAAAAGTTATGAAACAGAACATATTTCGTGGACTTGGTGTCGCCCTGATTACTCCGTTTACAGAATCTGGAGAAGTAGATTATAATGCTTTAGGTAACCTCGTAGAATATCAAATAAGCAACGGAGCAGATTTCCTATGTATATTAGCTACGACAAGCGAGAGCCCATGTCTTTCAAAGCAGGAGAAGTTAGATATACAGCATTTTATAGTCAATCTCGTTGACAGAAGAGTTCCGATAGTAATTGGCTGTGGAGGTAATAACACATATGCTATTGCAGAAGAGCTAAGAAATGGCGACTTTAATGGAATTGACGGTATCCTGAGTGTATGTCCATATTATAACAAGCCAACACAGGAAGGCCTCTATCAGCACTTCAAGACATTGGCTTGCGCAACAGAATTGCCAGTTATATTATATAATGTGCCAGGCAGAACTGGTATTAATATGACAGCCGAGACGACGTTGCGTCTTGCTAATGACTGCGAGAATATCGTTGCTATAAAAGAGGCAAGTGGCAATCTTGAGCAAATTGATGATATACTCAAGAACAAGCCAGAAGGATTTGCTGTGCTATCAGGCGATGACTCTCTGACATTCCCAATGTTAGCAGGCGGAGCAGAAGGTGTAATCTCTGTAATAGGTAATGCTCTGCCAAAAGAGTTCTCGCAAATGATTAGCCTGGAGCAGGAAGGCAAATACGAAGAGGCAGTAAAGATACATCACAGTCTTACAGAACTTTACAAGCTACTATTTGTCGATGGCAATCCAGCTGGTGTTAAAGCCGTTCTTACAGAAATGGGATATATAAAGAATGTACTGCGCCTGCCACTTGTACCAGCAAGGGAGACAACTGTTCAGAAGATATCTCAGGCATTGCAAGAATTAAAGCTGCAGGCTTAGGACGATGCCGTTTTTTGTATGTATAATGTAGAGTTATACGTATATAGAAATCGGAAACATAGTTAACCAACACGAAATAACAGAATCAGGGCAACAAGGACGATATAAATAATTCAGAATTACCTTATATACAGTCTTTGCTGCCTTGTTTTTTTTATACAACATAATCACAAAAGAAATGAAAAAGAAGGTATTATTTATCGACCGTGACGGAACATTGATATATGAACCTGCAGACGAGCAGATAGACGCTTTTGAGAAGCTAAGATTTGTCGAAGGTGTTTTCCAGAACCTAAGCTTTATTCAGCAGCATCTGGACTATGAGTTAGTAATGGTAAGCAACCAAGACGGACTCGGAACAGAATCATTTCCTGAGCATACGTTCTGGCCAGTTCATAATTTCATCTTACAGACACTTGCTGGCGAGGGAATTACATTCAGCGATATACTGATTGACAGACACTTCCCAGAAGACAATCATCCTTGTCGCAAGCCAGGAACAGGAATGCTCACGAAATATATAAATAATCCTGAATATGACATTGCGAATAGCTATGTCATCGGTGATCGTGAAACAGACCGCATGCTGGCAGATAATCTTGGTTGCAAGGCACTTATTGTCGGTGATGAGAAAGACGGCAAATTGTCTTGGAAAAAGATATCTGAGATATTATTTGCAGGAGAGCGCATTGCCGAGGTCAAACGTAAAACGAAAGAAACCGACATACATATCAGGATGAACCTCGACGGCAAAGGCGTATGTGACATTTCTACAGGACTTGGTTTCTTCGACCATATGTTAGAGCAAATAGGCAAGCACGGCATGATAGATTTATATATCAGGACTGCTGGCGATCTGAATGTCGATGAGCATCACACAATAGAAGATACGGCAATTGCTCTCGGCGAATGCATATTTAATGCTTTAGGCAATAAGAGAGGAATAGAACGATATGGATATTCACTTCCTATGGACGACTGTCTGTGCTCTGTGGCATTAGATTTCGGAGGACGTTCGTGGTTAGTATGGGATGCTGAATTCTGTCGTGAGAAGATTGGTGATATGCCAACAGAGATGTTCCTGCACTTCTTCAAATCGCTATCAGATGCAGCACGTATGAATCTGAATATCAAAGTAGAAGGTCAGAACGAGCATCACAAGATAGAAGGCATTTTCAAAGCGTTAGGAAGGTC
>JAFPAS010000034.1 GCA_017424205.1 Prevotella sp.
ATCATCGGCGACTACCGTCGTCTGGCTCTCTACGGCATTGACCGCCTTATCGAGGCAAAGCTTGCTGACCTTAAGGGCCTTACTGGTCCGATGGACGACGCTCGCATACGTCTTCGCGAAGAGGTGTCTGAGCAGATAAAGGCGCTGAAGCAGATAAAGGTTATGGGCGAATACTACGGTCTGGACCTCAGCCGTCCGGCTCAGTCTGCCCAGGAGGCTGTGCAGTGGGTATACATGGCATACTTAGCAGCTGTGAAGGAACAGGACGGCGCTGCCATGTCACTTGGCAACGTGTCATCATTCCTCGACATATACATCGAGTACGACCTTGCTCACGGCAAGATAAATGAGGAGTTCGCACAGGAGCTCATCGACCAGTTTGTCATCAAGCTGCGCGTGGTGCGTCATCTGCGCATGCAGTCGTATAACGACATTTTCGCTGGCGACCCAACATGGATTACAGAGGCTATCGGCGGCCGTTTCAACGACGGACGCGTGAAGGTAACAAAGACATCGTTCCGCTTCCTGCAGACTCTCTACAACCTAGGCCCTTCGCCAGAGCCAAACATGACTGTGCTCTGGAGCCCTGAACTGCCAGAGGGATTCAAGGAGTTCTGTGCGAAAGTGTCTGTCGACACAAGCTCTATACAGTATGAGAACGATAATCTCATGCGTGAGGTTCGCATGTGTGACGACTACGGCATTGCCTGCTGCGTTTCTTACCAGGCCATCGGCAAGCAGATACAGTTCTTCGGTGCTCGTGCCAACCTTGCCAAGGCATTGCTGCTGGCTATCAACGGCGGCCGCTGCGAGAATACTGGCACAGTGATGGTAAAGGGCATTCCAGTGCTGACAAGCGACACGCTGAAGTTTGAAGAGGTAATGTCAAACTACAAGAAGGTGCTGATAGAGATTGCCCGCGTATATAACGAGGCGATGAACATCATTCACTACATGCACGACAAGTACTACTACGAGAAGGCACAGATGGCGTTTATCGACACAAATCCTCGCATCAACCTTGCCTACGGTGTAGCCGGACTGTCTATTGCGCTCGACTCTCTCTCTGCTATCCGCTATGCAAAGGTTACCGCTCGCCGCAACGACATCGGTCTGACAGAAGGATTCGACATAGAGGGCAGCTTCCCTTGCTTCGGCAATAACGACGACCGTGTAGACCAGCTGGGCATTGACCTCGTATATTTCTTTAACGAAGAGCTCAAGAAACTCCCTGTATACAAGAACGCACGTCCTACACTCTCGCTGCTCACCATCACATCAAACGTTATGTATGGCAAGAAGACAGGCGCTACTCCTGACGGACGCGCTAAGGGCGTGGCTTTCGCTCCAGGTGCAAACCCTATACACGGACGCGACAAGAACGGTGCAATAGCATCGCTCAGCTCTGTGGCAAAGCTCCGCTACCGCGACTCACAGGACGGCATCAGCAATACGTTCTCTATCGTGCCTAAGTCGCTCGGACCAACACCTGAGGACCGAATAGACAACCTGGTGACAATGATGGACGCATACTTTATAAAGGGTGCGCATCATCTCAACGTCAACGTGCTCAACCGCGAGATGCTCGAGGACGCTATGGAGCATCCAGAGAAGTATCCGCAGCTGACAATCCGTGTATCAGGTTACGCAGTAAACTTCGTAAAACTGAGCCGCGAACACCAGCTGGAGGTTATCAGCCGCAGCTTCCACGAGAGAATGTAGTATGACGGCATTGCACGCCTGACTCACAGCACACACGATATGGTCAGGACAGAAAGCACTGCCGCACGCACTCAGTTACTTCAATACTGATCAAACTAAATCATGATAAACGTACACTCATACGAAAGCATGGGAACATATGACGGGCCGGGTATCCGGCTCGTCGTATTTCTGCAGGGCTGCCCATTCCGCTGCCTCTACTGCGCAAATCCTGACACCATAGAGGCAAAAGGCGGCAACCCTACTACTGTGCAGGAAATCGTTGACATGGCTGTAAGCCAGAAGCCTTTCTTCGGAAAGCGGGGAGGCATAACATTCTCTGGAGGAGAACCTACTGCGCAGGCTAAGCAACTCATACCGCTCTTCCGCCAACTCAAGGCACACGGCATACATATATGTCTCGACACAAACGGCGGAATATGGAACGAATGGGTAGAAGAACTGCTCAGTCTGACAGACCTCGTGCTGCTCGACGTGAAGCAGTTCAATCCTGAACGCCACACCGCGCTGACCGGACGAAGCAACGAACAGACGCTGAAGACGGCACAATGGCTCTGCGAACATAACCGCCCGATGTGGCTGCGCTATGTCCTTGTGCCAGGATACAGCGACGCTGAGGACGACATACGCGCTCTCGGCAGACACTTCACAACATATCAGAACATAGAGCGGGTAGAGATTCTGCCTTACCACCGTCTCGGCGTGCATAAGTACGAAGCCATGGGGTGGGACTACAAACTGAAGGATGTGAAGGAGAATACACCAGAACAACTCGAAAAGGCAGAGAAACTCTTCAACGAATATTTCTCCGTCGTAATAACAAACTGATGGTGCGAGAGATGAGAAAAGGGGGATGCTAAGTTTGTAGCCATCAGAGGCTCATCACTGCCCCTCAGACTATATCAGGCTATTGGATAACCTGACACAGTTAAATTTACACTATAGTTACCCACAAACAAAAAAAGACAAGAGGCTCATATTTGCCTCTTGTCTTTTTTATTTGTATGTTACTCGTTGAGAAACCCCAAAAGCAGGATGTCGTAAAAGACTAACAGCATAACATGCAACCACTGAGTTTATTTCATTCTGTAACGACTGTCACGACAGAGCGGTTTCTGATCTGCAGCGTAATGTCCATATAACTACGCTTGCCCTCAATATAGTCGGCATACAACGTCTCGGCATCCCTTCCTTTCAGAATGCTACACTTGCCGCACTCATCACAGCAGTGCAGGCATTTCCATGCATCGAGCACGAAGGCGCGTCTTTCTTCTGCAGAGGAACTGTCTATCTTCGGAGGTTGCATATTCTTTTCGTATCGCAGATTATTACCACACTTATGTTTCGGAAGTTACATTTTAAGAAGATATAGGAAGATAAAGGAAGATATGCCGCTTCTCAGCGGCGAAGATAGAGGACAATACTTTGGCAAGCGGATGTTCTGCATCAAAACTAATGTCATCTATCTCCTTCTATCTCCCTCTATCTTCATTTATCTCCTACAGTCTTCATCTACCTTCCTCTATCTACTTACCACCCTATTTATCAGTAGAAGAACTGTCTTCTACACCCTTTTGCACCACATGGCAGACAGCGGTCTCTCCATTTAACTCGAATACGATTTCGCCAGTGCGTTCCTCTGGTGAGTCGTTGGCTGCAAATTTGAAATATGCCGAGGAAATGTTAGCACAGAGATACTCTTGCGTAATAACAACATCGTCAGAAATCTGGTCAAGCATATCCAGCGAGAATTTGTCGCCATCGCTTCCCATAACTACCAGAGTCATCCATTCAGGATAGCTTTTGAGAGTTACACCGACATTTGGGTAGACATAAACATAAAAAGTGGTGTCTGAAGCGGCAATCTGTTTATTGGTTGATAGCGTAGGCTCCAGTCCGTAACGCTCGCCCACAGGAGTGAACGACAGTCCGCCGCCCATCTGCTCCACTACGAATTGATATTGATTGCCCGGTATGCTGATGGTCACTGTACCGCGGCGATTGGCACCCGTCTTATTACCCTCAGCGAAAATTAGAAATGGATTAGATACTGTACCGTCTCTGTTAGGATTACGCCACTCCGGCAGTTTGTTATTACGGGCTCTCAGCCAAGGAACATCGAAAGAGATGGTATAGTCGTCATTTGCCAGTACTTCGCCATAACCGAAGGTGCGTCCGGCACTCGCTGAGATGGTGAGTACACCTTCGTTGATGTCATAGCCCACTACGCTAATACATGGCTTCTTCACAAACTTAATCTCAGTATCAGGAGTAAGCTCAATTATCTTGTGCACCTTATTTCTATAGAACAAGTGCAGGGCTTCTTGCGCTTGCAGGGTGGTAGTGGTCAGGACTGCAGTAACGGCAAGCAGGACTATACGCTTTGCTGTGTCAAATATATGGTTGTGTTTCATTATTTCTTCAGGATTTTAGCGTTCAACACGTTGTTATAGCTCACGATATATAGTCCGGCATCAAGGTTAGCCACTGAGAGTTGCGCAGCATTGGCTTTCCTTACCAGGCGTCCCTCGGCATTGTAGATGCGTATGACGCTCTGCTCTTGAGCATTTGCCACATGCACAGACTGAGTGACGGCATCGTATAGGATGGCAGCAGCACCTTTGAGCTGAATCTGCTCCACGGCTGTGTAGTCAGCGGCAAAGCCCATTGACGAGAGGTCGTCGATATTGAAACTCTGTGTCTCGCCTGATGCAAACTCAAAGACTATATCGCCACCATAATTGCCATTGAAGTCAAACTTTATTTTCACCATCTTCTTCTCAGAGAGATCTATACGTTCTCCCGACTGAGTAATCAGTACTTGCGCTTGCAGTGCTATAGCTGCCACGAGGCATAAGACTGCTGTAAGTATATTACGTTTCATCATTAGAATTGTCTCCTATGTGGATTATATGAGTTATCGGATAATGAGGTTTTGCATGCCATGCTCGTCAGTCACGGTTTTTGCAGCGCCTTGCTGCGGTACAGCCTCTGGCATGGTAGAGAATAGGTTTTCTTTATTAATATTCAGCTCCATCTTCTTTTTGCCATCGCGGCGTTGTCCGGAAGCGGCTTTAGAAGATGCTCCTGATGGTGTACCATATCCAGGCAGAATCACCTCGAATCTTTCATTGCCTTTGCTAAAGTAGAGTTGTTCATTATCATAATTTTTAATGCTTAAGACAAGTCCATACTTAGGGAATGTAATCCTTCCATTGCGCAGCGTACCGTAGTATACTTCTGCACTCTGGTACCAATTTCCTACATCAATCTCATTACCATAAATGAGGCATAAATCAAGGAAATAATCGGACGCGGACCAAATCATAATCTCACCAT
>JAFPAS010000035.1 GCA_017424205.1 Prevotella sp.
ATATACTTTTAAGTGCAGAACAATACATGAATGCCTCATCATCTATGTTTGTGACATTCTCTGGAATGGTGATACTCGCCAAAGCAGAACAATTCTCAAATGTTTCTTTCTCTATAGTTTTGAGAGAATTGCTGAGGGTTACACTTGTAAGAGTTCCACATCCGAAGAATCCCCTTTGGCTTATGCTTGTGACAGAATTCGGAATGTTGACGCTTGTTAATTTGCGGCAGTCGTAGAATGCAGACTTTCCTATACTTTCAATAGTATTTGGTATGGTGATGCTCGTCATGCCTGAACACCAGGAAAATGCCTTATCAGCTATGCTCGTGACGGAATATTCTATACTGTTGAATGTTACCTTCTCCGGAATGACTACGTCGCCTGTATATTTCGCGGAACTTGTAGTGCTGCCCTGATAGGTTACAGAAACCGTGAAATTGCTGCTGGAGGTAATGTTGTAATATATACCATCGACTTCAAAGTCATGAGCTGTGGTTGCAAGGCTAAGCAGCAAAGTGAAGGAAAGTAGAAAAAGCCTTTTCTGTAGGTTGTGTATATTCATGTAATTTTAAATTTAGAAAAATATGCAGTTGCGGGGATTAATGGTTAAAGGTTAATGGTTAAAGGTTAATGGTTAAAGGTTTAATGGTTAAAGGTTATCGTCGTTTTTGCCAGTAATCTGCATTCGTGCGAACTCCCAGATGATAATGCCTGCGGTTACCGAGACATTGAGAGAATGCTTTGTGCCGAACTGAGGGATTTCGAGACAGCCGTCGCACAGGTTTATTACTTCCTGCTGTACTCCGTGTACCTCATTGCCCAGCACAACGGCATATTTCTTTTCTGGCGTGATGATATCAGCATGTGTGAGCGGAAGCATTGTAGAACCTTCGCACTGCTCTACAGCAAGCACGGTGTATCCTTCGGCTTGCAGACGGCGAACAGCTTCGCAGGTGTCTTCGGCGTACTGCCAGCCTACGCTTTCTTCTGCGCCCAGCGCGGTCTTGTGTATCTCGTTCTGTGGCGGTGTGGATGTAATGCCGCACAGCACTACGCCTTCTGCCCGGAAAGCATCGCAGGTGCGGAACACAGAACCTACGTTATGCATAGAGCGTACGTTGTCGAGCACTACCACTAACGGCATCTTTTCCGCACTCTGGTATTCTTCTACCGTTATGCGGTTCATCTCTAATGTCTTAAGTTTGCGTATCATGATGCAAAGATAAAACAAAAAAACGAATAAAAAGAAGAAACGTGCCGGAATTCTTTGTTATAGTATTAAGTTCGTATTAATAATGTGCAGGACTATCAGATATGAAGAACTCCTATTGCCGCCGCTTATGAATTTCTTGTATGAATAAAAAACATTGTCACATGATATGAAATCTGTTCTATTGCATAACAGAAGCATATTATGATTCTTTTCGTGAATGTTAATTCCGCTTTGGGAAAAAAGAAAATCCCTGCCAGCATATAGAATGCCGGCAGGGATATATTTATGTATTAGTCAGACTGTTTATGCGTACATTGCTACGATAGCCTCGTAGAGCTCCTGCTTGCCTGAAGTCTGCTTTGGCTCGCCTACAGTCTTGCCGTACTCGTATACCTGCTCGAGTGTGAGCTTGCCGTCCTCGAAGTCCTTACCCATTCCGCTGTCGAATGAAGCGTAACGAGCAGCCTTCATTGCCTTGTATGGAGACTCCTCAAGGAGTTTAGCTGCAGACTCGAGTGCGCGAGCCATTGCGTCCATACCTGCGATGTGTGCGATGAAGATATCCTCGAGGTCTGTAGAGTTACGACGTGTCTTAGCGTCGAAGTTTGTACCACCTGTGCCGAGGCCGCCGCCACGGATGATTTCCATCCATGCCTGTACGAGCTCATACTGGTCGATAGGGAACTGGTCTGTATCCCATCCGTTCTGGTAGTCACCACGGTTTGCGTCGATAGAGCCGAGCATGTTGTTGTCAACAGCCACTGCAAGCTCGTGCTCGAATGTGTGACCAGCGAGAGTTGCGTGGTTCACCTCGATATTCACCTTGAAGTCCTTGTCGAGGTTGTGTGCCTTCAGGAAGCCAATTACAGTCTCTGTGTCAACGTCATACTGGTGCTTAGATGGCTCCATTGGTTTTGGCTCGATGAGGAATGTGCCTGTGAAGCCCTTTGAACGAGCATAGTCGCGTGCCATTGTAAGCATTGTTGCCATGTGCTCCTTCTCGCGCTTCTGGTCTGTATTGAGGAGTGACATGTAGCCTTCGCGGCCGCCCCAGAATACATAGTTCTCTGCGCCAAGCTCGATGCCAGCATCGATAGCGTTCTTGATCTGTACGATAGCGCGTGCTACTACGTCGAAGTCAGGGTTTGTTGATGCACCGTTCATGTAGCGGCCGTTGCCGAATACGTTAGCTGTAGACCAAAGGAGCTTGATGCCTGTCTCGTTCATCTTCTCCTTGAGGTAAGCAACGATTGCCTTGAGGTTTGCCTCGTACTCCTCAACTGAATTGCCCTCAGAAACGAGGTCAACGTCGTGGAAGCAGTAGTATGGTATGCCGAGCTTCTGCATGATTTCGAAACCTGCGTCTGCCTTCTGCTTTGCTATCTCAATAGCGTCTGCGCCATCATTCCATGGGAATGTCTTTGTGCCGCCACCGAACTGGTCGCCACCCTCTGCGCACAGAGTGTGCCACCATGCCATAGCGAAACGAAGCCAGTCTTTCATTGGCTTGCCCATGATTACTTTCTCTGCATCATAATAGTGGAATGCCATAGGATTCTTTGAATCCTTGCCCTCGAACTGGATTTTACCAATCTCTGGGAAATACTCTTTTGCCATTGTAGTAAATTGTTTTTAGTTATTATAAATGTTTATATCTATTGTTGTATTGGGTTTTGTTTCTTGTCAGAGAAGATGCTTGAAGAGACCGCTTATCTTGCGTACTTCTTCTTGTAAAACTTGTAGTATCGTGCTGCTCTATGGCTGACGCCATCTTCTTTTTCGTCGAGAGGTACGACGTATGGCATCTGCGCAAGCTTCTTGTGGAAATTCTTTATGTCTAATTTCTTGTCAAGAACGTTTTCCATAACGATGCGCAATTGGGCTGCCGTGAATTTCTTTGGAAGAAGTTCGAAGAGAAGGGTAGGGTGGAGCGTTACTGAATTTTTTGTTGACAGTACGGCCTCGTCTACTATGATGTTGTGGTCAAAAGCAAGTTTCGGTAGCTTGCTAATCGGTATCCACTGTGCTTCAAATCCTTCCTCTAACTTTCTCATCTTACGGTCTATGCGCACAAGAGAGAGATAGGCTATTGTAACGATGCGTTCGATATGGTGGTCGAGATTATGGAAACGCTCCAGCCAGATGCTGTCAGAGGGGTCTTTAAGACGTTCGGGACCTCCGAATGCTCGGAACTGCATCATGTTGATGTGTGTCAGACCCGTCAGCTGTTGTAGAACTCTCTTGGCTGCATCGTCAAGATTCTCGTCCATATTGATAAGGCTTCCAGGCAGTTTGTAGTTGCCAGTGCTGTCTTCGCCGCCAGTGTTACATTGTCGCACAACAAGTGCGTTGAGCTGTTCTCCGTCGAAACCAAGAATGACACAGTCAACTGACACGTATGGGTTTACTTGTGGAGACATTATCGTTTAGTTAGGTTGTTTGAAATTCTCTTGGCTACAAAGGTAAACATAAGTTTTCAAACTAAAAAGAAAAAAATAGAAAATAATGTGTCGTATTCTACTATTTTAACAAATAAGGGGGTTTTCGTAGGTTTTGCGATAAGTATATCGTGGTTATTATCGTATTGTTTACGAAAAGCCTGTATGGTGTCTTGCCTGTTTTTTTGTTATGGGCGTTATGTGTGTTGGTTTGGTTGCAGGAGTATGCTGTTTTGCTTTTTAATGGTTGGTGTAGGTTTATGTTCTACGGGCTATTCTTGCCGTCTGTTTTTCCTTGTGGTGTTATGTAGAAGGGCATGTGTGTTCTGTCGGGAGAGACATTGCAAGGAATACATAAAAAGAAAAGCAGCCGCTGATATTGAATCTATCAGCGGCTGCTTGCAGTGTTATTTGTCGTAAATGTGGAATATGCGTTTCATCATTTGCCATTTCTGGTCGGATGTGGCATTGGCGTCGCATTGCTGGAACTGTGCTACATATGCTTCCCAGTCTTCTTGGCCAGGGAGTGTTGCAAGGCGTGCCATCGCTTCATCCCAGTTGAAGTCTTCTGGTGCATCGACAATCATTACGAGACGCGTGCCTACGATGTAGACCTCCATCTCCATGATGCCAACTTCTCGCATTCCTGCCAGAACCTCTGGGCGGAAATGTGGCTCATCGTGAGCCTCGCAATAACGGCGTATGAGTTCGGCGTCGTCTCTCAGCTCCATTGTCTGGCAGTAGCGTTTTGTTCGCTTGCCAAAGTCTTTCTGTACGTATCCTTCAGTCATGGCTTATTCGAAATTTTCGCGAATCTTAGCTGCTATGCTTTCAAACTCTTCTGGAGTGAGTGTGAGTTTTTTGTTAGTGAATATCATATCCTTCTCTGACTGCATTGGGATGAGGTGGATATGAGCGTGTGGCACCTCAAGTCCGAGCACAGCCTGACCTACCTTGATGCATGGGAAGGCTTTTTTGAGTGCAAGTGCTACTCGTTTTGCAAACACCTGAAATTCTGCCAGTTCGTCGTCTTCCATATCGAAGATGTAATCGACTTCACGGCGTGGAATAACAAGAGTATGTCCCTTCTGAAGCGGATTGATATCAAGAAACGCGTAGAACTTGTCGTTCTCTGCACATTTGTAGCTAGGTATTTCTCCGTTAGCTATTTTTGAAAATATAGACATTTGATTAGTTGTTTACTGCTTGTTGACGCCTTGCGCTCAATCTTGCTTTTGTCACTCCTATTGTTATAGAGGCGTGTCTGCAAGAGGTTTTGCGCATAGGCATTCGCTATGCATGGTTAGTCTATTGAAATGCTGTCGATGCGCAGCTTGATTGTTCCGCGAGGAATCTGGATTTCAGCCTCGTCTCCAACTTTTTTGTTGAGCAGACCTTGTGCGATAGGAGTCTTAATTGATATCTTGCCCTCTTTGAGGTTAGCTTCCTGTTCGCTCACGATGGTGTAAGTCATGCTTGTATTTGTAGCGATGTTTGTCATTACAACCTTTGAAAGCAGCTGCACACAGTCAGCGCTCAGTCTGCTCTTGTCGATGATTTTTGCGTCAGCAATAGTCATCTTCATCTGGTTGATCTTATCTTCGAGATGAGCCTGAGCCTCTTTTGCTGCATCATACTCTGCGTTTTCTGACAGATCGCCTTTGTCTCTTGCTTCTGCAATTGCAGCAGAAGCCTTTGGACGTTCGATTGACTCCAGGCGCTGGAGTTCGGCTACGAGATTATTGTAGCCCTCTTGTGACATATAAGCCATATTATATATAATGTATTTAAAGCGGGGTATAAGTGCTTCCCGCAAATTATTAGCAGTGGTGAGATGTCTAATCCGTTAGTCGTTTAATCAGTTTTGCCGGGTTCTTTCGGTTGTCCGTGTCATGTGTCCAGGATGCTGTATAGCATTTGACGGTTGGCGAAAGCTTCCCTGTTAAAACTAATATGTCAGGACTATGCGTATTTTCCTAACCCACCTTGGTTATTTTTTAGAGTTGTTTAGTTGTTTTCTTGATGTATTCTGTTTCTTTGTCAGGCATGCTCAATAGGTTTCGCTATGTTGTTTTATGCCTTCTAAAGTATCAGGAGCGCTTTTCTTTAGACTACAAAAAGATAAGAATCCCAATGCTATGTAGCATTAGAACTCCCATCAGATTGTCAATAAAAAATGTGCGAACACTCAATGTCCGCAGCGCTATTTGTACCCGGAGCCGGGCTCGAACCGGCACACCTTATCAGTATTGGTGTTTGAGACCAACGCGTCTACCTATTCCGCCATCCGGGCGTACAAATCGGGTGCAAAGGTACTACTTTTATTTCATATTACATAATTATTATGATATTATTAAGAAATATTTAACACTTTGCGAGTTGTACTTTGATGATAAATGGTGTACCTTTGCAGTGCTTATGGAAATATTTGTGTTAAAAGACTATAGCCTATAGTATATGTTAGGAGAAACAATTTCTTTGATTGTGGCGGTATCGTGGACAGTCACTGCATTATTTGCCGAGGTGGCGAGCAAGCGACTTGGAGCTATGCAGTTTAATGTCATCCGTATGACGATGGCATTGGTCATGTTTGCTTTGCTGCTGTTTTGCTTGACAGGAAAGCCTTTTCCTCAGCATTGTGATGGTGAGACATGGCTCTGGCTGATACTTTCGGGTGTAGTGGGATATGTGCTTGGCGACTACTGTCTTTTCAACTCTTATGTGCTTATAGGGTCTCGCTTCGGACAGTTGCTTATGACGCTTGCTCCACCCTCAGCGGCTGTCTTCGGTTTTATTCTGCTTGGTGAACGAATGTCGTGGCATGCACTTGCTGGAATGGCTATAACGATTTCAGGTATCGCTGTCTCATTGTATAGAAGACGTGAAGCGAAGGACGGGGCAAGACTGCCAGGAAAGGGAATCCTTTTCGGAATAGGAGCCGGAGTGTGTCAGGGCATTGGATTGGTGTTGAGCGCTAAGGGTTTGAGACAGTATGGCATGGTGATGGGCGAACAATACGGAAGCGATACATGGGTATTTGTTTTTGTTGCGCTCGCTGCCACATATATCCGCACGATAGCAGGGTTTGCCGGTTTTACGCTGTGGGCTGCAGCGCGTAATGAACTCCGCTCCTGTTTCAAGGCGTCTCGTGATGTGAGAGGCATGTGTTGTGCCTTTGGTGCAACGTTTACGGGTCCGTTCTTCGGCGTGACGCTCTCGCTATTGGCTACGCAATATACGTCAACAGGCATTGCGCAGACCATCATGTCGCTAACAC
>JAFPAS010000036.1 GCA_017424205.1 Prevotella sp.
AGAGGCAGAGTTTTTCGTGCATGTCGATGCGAAGAGCGACATAAGCCAGTTCAATCTGTTGTCAGCCGACCCGCGAGTTCATTTTACTGTAGAGCGGCACAATGTCATGTGGGGCAGTTTCGGACAGGTCAGATATCAGATGACCTTGCTGAAAGAAGCATTGCGGGCAGAAAGGCGTTTTGACTATTTCTTTTCAATCAGCGGACTTGATTATCCTCTGTGGTCAAACAGCCGTATCATGCGACACATAGAACAGCATCAGGGAGAGGAATTCCTGTTTGCTACATGTCTGACAGACCGTCCTGAGGCGGCTCGGCTTTATCAAGAATATAGATTCCTGAACACTCGTCCGTGGCGTTACGGCACGCTGAAGAGCAAGTTCCGCGTCGCTCTGCGTCATGCTCTAAAGGCATTCGGGCTGCGCAAACCATTGACAATCAGTTCGCACAATGGCGAATATAAACTATATAAAGGAGGCTCATGGTGGGGCATAACACGTCAGTTGGCAGAAGAGGCTGTTAGCTTTTATGATAACGACCGCCGCTTCACGCGATATTTCGTCAATGCCTTCGGTCCTGATGAGACATTCATTCACACCATAGCCATGAATGGTGAGCGGGCACCGCACTGCACGCTGATAGCGCCAGATGATGCCGTCAGCCTTGCCGTCCTCTCTCCTCTGACATACATAGAATATGGCAAGGAGATAAAAATCTTCACGGAAGAAGATTTCAATACGCTTATTTCATCGGGCAAGATGTTCTGTCGCAAGACCGTGAGCGGCACGAGCGATGCGCTGATAAGCATGATAGACAGACACAGAACCCAAGAAGAACACACATTATGAGAGTAACCATACTTGTTCCGGTGTATAAAGTAGAGCGGTATATAGCAGAATGCGCCGAATCGCTTTTCACTCAGACATACCCAGATATAGACTATATCTTCTGCGATGACGGTACGCCAGACAGCAGTATCAATGTGCTGCAGTCGGTGGTGGAACGCCATCCTGAACGCCAGGGTAGAGTGACCATCATCACTAATGAGACAAACAAGGGTGCTGGTGCCACACGCCGCCGCCTGATAGAACATGTTCAGACAGAAGCCTTCACTTTTGTCGATGCTGACGACTGCCTGCCAACGACAGCCATTGCCGCTCTTGTGAAATGCATGGAGCAGAGTGGGGCAGACATTGTCGATGGAGCGTTTGCCAACTATGCTGGTGGTTCTGCAGGAACACCGCAGAGTCCTTATCACGGAAGCCGCCAGTCATATCAGCGTCGGCTGATGTGTCAGAACATCATACCCAATCGTCTTTGGGGAAAACTATACCATCAGCGTGTCATAGAGCGCGTGCCAGATATGTTCAAGGAAGGCATCGACTACAGCGAGGACTTCTCTGCCTCAGTGCGCCTGGCGGCAGTAACCGAACGAGCATGGACCGACGAACTGGTTTATCTCTATCGTACAGACAACATGTCGTCATATACGAAGAATGTCAGCCGTAAGAGCGTGGTGTCATATCTGCGTGCCTCAAACGAGGTGCTGCGTTTCTTCCATATGCGTGGCCATCTGCCTCTCTCGCTTGAGATAGGGCTGCTCAATGTCTACCGAGCCAGTCACGATGCCGGCATCAGTCTTGCTGAAACAGACACACTTGTGCCGTATATACCAGAACATTTTACGGCTATTCTGCTCCGAATCTTGCTCCGTTCGCGTGGAATAATCTATGCGTTTGGCGACATCCTGTATCGTGCAGTAAGGATGTTGGTGGCAAGATGAAGAGTTGATTGCAGATGACAGAGAATCTCTGTCTCACTTACTCGCAGAATATTCCTTAATCCACCATGAAATACATAGCACTACCTGACAATACAGAGCGCAGTCTGGCGTTCTATCTTGCCATGGAGGAGCATGTGGCGCATACTGTTGATGCTGACGATTGCTTCTTCATGTGGCAGACAGACCCGTCGGTCATAATAGGCCGTAACCAGCTTATGGCTAATGAAGTGAACACCTCCTACTGCCACAATAACGGTATACAGATATACCGAAGGAAAAGCGGTGGCGGATGCGTCTATTCTGACCGAGGCAACATCATGATGAGTTACATAACACGCGACGAGCATGTTGGCATGACATTTTACCGTTATGTCAACATGCTTGTACTCGTTTTAAGCCGTATGGGCATACAGGCAGAGCCAACAGGTCGTAATGATGTGCTAATCGGAGGGCGTAAGGTGTCGGGCAATGCCTTCTATCATATTCCTGGGCGTAGCATCGTACATGGCACAATGCTTTACGACACAGATATGCAGCACATGATAAACAGCATCACTCCTGACACAGAGAAACTTGCAAGCAAGGGCGTTGAGAGTGTGCGCCAGCGTATAACGCTACTGAAAGAACACACCGCTATGCCTATTGACGAGTTTATGCAGCACGTACGCCAGACACTCTGTCGTGACACCGTGACGTTGACAGCAGATGATATACGATGCATAGAAGAACGAGAGAAAGAATATCTGACGGAAGAATTTCTCTATGGCAACAATCCAAAGCACACTATTGTGCGCCGTCGTCGCTTCGAAGGCGTAGGAACCGTGGCGCTCAGCATGACGCTGAAAAATAATGTGATAACAAGCGCTTCGCTCACGGGCGACTATTTCGAGACGGGTTGTGGTGTAGATGACATATTGTGCAGTCTGAAAGGCATGGTGCTTACACGTGAGGCGGCAGAACGTGTCGTACCGCAAAATATTGATAGTATAATAGCGGGAATGACGAGAGAAATGTTTATCAGCCTGCTTCTTGATGAGTGATGTGCGATTTCTGATTTTTGTATATTTAACATAAAAAAATATGTTATTTTGGATGTGATATAGTGAAAATTATTTATTTTTGCAGATGAAAATATTCTATGAAGCCAAGGCTGGTTTCTGCTTGTCTGAAGGAATGTCTTGACAGACATGCTGACTCTTTAGATAAGACAGCCTGCTCCTCGGAAAAGAATACAAGCATTCTCTTCTCTCGGTTTGCACTATCTTTGCACACGCTTCGTATTTATTGCAGCCTTATGGCTTTGCTTCTTGATAATCTACAACCTAATAATCTAACAAACTATCAGTCATGGAAAACAAGAGAACCTGTCTTTACGACAAGCATGTGTCGCTGGGCGCACTTATCAGTCCGTTCGGAGGCTTTGACATGCCTATACAGTACAGCGATATCATCAGCGAGCATAATGCTGTGCGCAATGCCTGCGGTGTCTTCGATGTTAGCCATATGGGTGAGGTGACTGTAACCGGACCAGACGCAGAACGTTATGTTAACCATATCTTCACTAACGACGTGACCGGTATGCCGGCAGGAAAGATACTCTACGGCATGATGCTGTATGAGGATGGCGGAACTGTAGACGACCTTCTGGTATATAAGATGGGCGAGAACAATTTCTTCATCGTTATCAATGCTGCAAATATTGATAAAGACTGGGCATGGATGACTCAGCATGCTGACGGATTTGATATAGACCTTCGCCATGTTTCTGACGCTTACGGTCAACTTGCAGTGCAGGGTCCAGACTCTCAGCAGGTGATGGAGGAAGTGCTCGGATTGCCATGCGTAGAGCTCACATTCTACACAGTAAAGACCATTGGTGAAACCATTGTCAGCCGTACGGGATATACCGGAGAAGACGGATTCGAGATATACGACACAGAGGAGAATATCCGCGCCATGTGGGATAAACTCATTGCCAGTGGCAGATGCACGCCTTGCGGACTTGGATGTCGTGATACGCTGCGTTTCGAAGCAGGACTTCCGCTCTACGGCGACGAACTGACGGCAGAGATATCGCCAGTCATGGCAGGGCTTTCAATGTTCTGCAAACTCACAAAAGATAATTTTATCGGCAAGGAAGCTTTAGTTAAGCAGAAAGCTGACGGTGTGGCACAGAAAATCGTAGGCATAGAACTGGCAGATAAGGCTATTCCACGCCACGGATATAGTGTGCTGAAGGACGGCGAAAAGATAGGCGAGGTGACAACAGGCTATCACACAATAACAACCGACCGCAGTGTGTGCATGGCGCTCATCGACTCGCGCTATGCTGCGCTCGACACTGAAGTAGACATCCAGATACGCAAGAAGGTGTTTGCTGGCAAGGTGGTAAAAAAGAAATTCTACGAGAAAAGATATCATAAATAACCGCAGAATATTTGGCGGGAACTGACTATAAACAAACCTAATAATATTAATACTATGGCAAAAGTAATCGAAGGGCTCTATTATTCAGAGAGCCATGAATATGTGAAAGTAGAAGGCGAATACGGATACATCGGCATCACAGACTACGCACAACACGCACTTGGAAATGTTGTTTATGTTGACCTGCCAGAGGTGGACGACGAAGTTGAGGCTGGCGAGGAATTTGGAGCTGTAGAGAGTGTTAAGGCAGCGAGCGATCTTATCTCACCTGTCACAGGAACAGTCGTTGAAGTTAACGAAGCGCTGGAAGATGAGCCAGAACTTGTAAACGCTGATGCATACGCCAACTGGATAATCAAGGTTAAACTGTCAGATCCTGTAGAGCTCGACGAACTTATGGATGCTGACGCATACACTGAGTTTACGGCAAAGGCATAACTCTCTGAGCATGTAGCATAAAAGCAAGACATCAGGCATGAAGCAGAACAATTCATGTCTGACGTCTTGCGTACGTATCTTTTTCTCTTTCATGCTTCATTTATGAATTAGAGCAATGCTTTCAGAGAAGCAGAGTCTTGCTGAAAGCATATTCCATGAGCGCAAAACACAGACCATAATTACGGACAGACCAAACCACCAGTCCGCATATAACCTTAATACCATGCATAGATATTTTCCACATACACAGGCAGACATCGATGCCATGCTTGCTGCGTGCGGCATGACAGATGCAGGTCAGCTGTCGGCAGATGTGCCAGAAGCCATCCGCTTCAGCGGTGACTACGACTTGCCGCAGTCGATGAGTGAGACAGAAATCAGGGAGTTCTTTGCTGCGCTTGCTGCAAAGAACCAGCCGCTGGCATGCTTTGCTGGAGCAGGCGTGTATGACCATTACACACCAGCTGTCGCGCAGAACATCATACAGCGTTCAGAATTTCTTACCAGTTACACTCCATATCAGGCAGAGGTGTCGCAGGGCACACTGCATTATATCTTCGAATATCAGACCATGATGTCACGACTGACAGGCATGGACATCTCCAATGCGTCAATGTACGACGGAGCGACAGCAACTGCCGAGGCCATGCTCATGTCATATCATGCAGCAAAGAAAGCCGACACCGTACTTCTTTCGGCTACGGTAGACCCTAAGACTCGCAAAGTGGTCGAGACCTACGCCAGATATCAGGGCGTGAAAATAGAGGAGATACCAGCAGAGGATGGTGTGACAGCATTTGGCAAGATGGAAGAGCGCCTGGCAGAGGGCGGTGTAGCAGGAGTAATCGTGCAGCAGCCAAACTACTATGGAATAATAGAAGACTTCACAGGCGTAGCTGACACTGTTCATGCCGCAAAGGCACTGTTTGTGATAAACAGCGTGGCAGCCGACCTTGCCGTATTGCGCACGCCAGGTGAGTGGCAAGCCGACATCGCTGTGGGTGATGCACAGAGCCTCGGACTGCCGATGGCCTTTGGCGGACCATATCTCGGATACATGTGCTGCACAGAGAAACTGATGCGCAAGATGCCTGGACGCATAGTGGGACAGACACTCGACAACCGCGGACAGCGTGTTTTCGCGCTTACTCTGCAGGCGCGCGAACAGCATATACGCCGCCAGAAAGCCACATCGAAC
>JAFPAS010000037.1 GCA_017424205.1 Prevotella sp.
AATTTTGCATAAGATAGGCTGCTCCTTGAAAAAAGGAACAAGCGTTATATCATATCTGCTATGATATATACAATACATCAGACCACTAATAAAAAACGTATCATCCACAATAAAGCATGAAAAAAAGAACACTTATACTTGCTTTTGCTCTCGGTATAACAACCCTGACAGGAGCACAGACAAACAATGGAGGCATCACAGCAGACATGCTGGAGTTTATAACAGCGCAGCCAGAGAAGACACAGGCTCAGAAGGCTCTGCAGAATGCTGTGAGAAATAATGGCATAGAACTACTCACAATAGGCGAAGCACAGAGACTTCCTGTACCTAAGACTTTCTCGATAGAAACACCAAAGCAAAGCATTCACGACCAGAAAAGTTCTGGCAGATGCTGGATGTTCTCTGGAATGAACGTACTGCGTGCCGACTTCGCCGCTGCTAACGAGGGCAAGGTGGTAGAGTTTTCACAGAGTCATCTGTTCTTCTGGGACCAGCTTGAGAAGTCAAATCTCATGCTTCAGGGCATAATCGACACAGGCAAGAAAGCTATCGGAGACCCTGAGGTGCAGTTCTTCTTCAAATATCCTGTAAGCGACGGCGGCACTTTCTGCGGCGTAATGGATCTTGTAGACAAATACGGTCTGGTGCCACAGAGTGTTGCGCCAGAGACTTTCTCATCAGAAAGCACCACACAGATTGACAAAATTCTCCGTAGCAAACTGCGTGAATACGGACTGCGTTTGCGCAAGATGGTCAGCACCAACCGAAAGGCAAAGGAGATAACAGCACAGAAGACTGCCATGCTGAAAGACATCTACCGCATTCTGGCGATGGCATACGGCGAACCTGTGAAAGAATTCAAGTATGCCCACGTTGACAAAAACGGCAAGGCAGTCAGTGAAGAGAAGACATACACACCACTGTCGTTTGCGAAGGAGTGTGGCGCGACAAATCTCAGCGAACGATACATAATGGTCATGAACGACCCAAGAAATCCATACCACAAAGTGTACGAGATACAGCATGACCGTCACACATATGATGGCCACAACTGGAGATATCTCAATCTGCCAATGGAAGAGATACACCAGCTTGCAATAGCCTCGCTGAAAGGCGGAGAGAAAATGTATTCTTCTTACGATACAGGCAAATTCCTAGACCGCAAACGCGGATTCTGCAGTCTGCAGAACTATGATTACGCCAGCCTCTTCGAGACTGAGTTCCCTATGAACAAGGCAGAGCGCCTGCTTACTCGCGAGAGTGCTTCAACCCATGCTATGACGCTGACAGCAGTCGATCTCGACAAAGACGGAAAGCCAAGATTCTGGAAGGTGGAAAATTCATGGGGTCCGGCTTCTGGTCAGAACGGATGCCAGGTGATGACAGCTGAGTGGTTTGACGAGTATATGTTCCGCCTCGTAGTGAATAAGAAATACGTATCGGCAGAGCAGCTGCGACAGGCAGAGCAACAGCCTATTATGCTCGGATATGACGATGCGCTGTTCTAATGCCGTCTGATGCATGTTGACAAAGCTTATCTTTCACCTTTCTGCTTTCACATCATAACCTCCAACCAAAGAAAGCTGAACACTTGCAAAACTTCTGTAAAAAAACATTTCCCTAAATGGGCAAACTACTTGATAAAATAAACTACCCCTCTGATCTCAGACAACTCAGTGTCGACGAACTGCCGGCATTGTGCGACGAACTGAGAGAAGATATTGTGAATGAGCTTGCGGTGAATCCCGGACACCTGGCGTCAAGTCTTGGTGCGCTTGAATTTACCGTTGCGCTGCACTATGTCTACAATACTCCGGAAGACAGAATAGTGTGGGACGTAGGGCATCAGGCCTATCCGCACAAAATTCTGACAGGAAGAAGGGAGAGATTCTGCACAAACAGGAAGCTCCATGGCATTAAGCCATTCCCATCGCCAGAGGAGTCAGAATACGACACATTCACATGCGGCCACGCATCTAACAGCATATCGGCAGCGTTAGGAATGGCTGTGGCTGCCAAGCAAACAGAAGCCGACAGACATGTCGTTGCTGTCATTGGCGACGGAGCCATGTCAGGCGGTCTCGCATTCGAGGGCCTCAATAACGTATCATCTTCGCCTAACGATCTGCTTATCATTCTTAACGACAACAACATGTCGATTGATCGTTCTGTAGGAGGCATGAAACAGTATCTGCTAAGCCTCAACACGAACGAAACATACAATAAGATAAGATTCCGAACCTCGCAATGGCTGGCAGAAAGAGGCTTCATGAACGAGCAGCGCAAGAAAGGCATCATACGATTCGGAAACGCGCTGAAAGCAGCCATATCACACCAGCAGAACATGTTTGAAGGTCTGAATATCAGATACTTCGGACCAGTGAACGGCAACAATGTAAAGGAAGTGGTAAGAGTGCTGCATCTGCTAAAAAATATGAAAGGCCCAAAACTGCTGCATCTGCACACACTGAAGGGATACGGATATAAACCGGCAGAAGAGCGCCCAACCATATGGCACGCACCAGGACAGTTTAATCCAGAAAACGGAGAACGCAAGGACGATGCTGCCGGAACAACGGAGGGGAACGCCAAACCTCAGAAATTCCAAGATGTATTCGGGCATACCGTACTTGAACTGGCAAGGAAGAACAGCCGCATCGTAGGTGTTACGCCTGCCATGCCGACAGGATGCTCGCTCAACATCATGATGAACGAGATGCCTGACCGCACCTTTGATGTTGGCATTGCCGAAGGACACGCAGTGACATTCGCTGCAGGAATGGCGAAAGACGGGCTGCTGCCGTTCTGCAATATCTATTCTGCATTTGCACAGAGAGCCTACGACAATATCATACACGATGTGGCAACAATGCGTCTGCCGTTTGTGCTGTGTCTCGACAGAGCCGGATTAGTAGGCGAAGACGGTCCGACACATCATGGAGCCTTCGACATTGCTTCACTACGGCCAGTGCCAA
>JAFPAS010000038.1 GCA_017424205.1 Prevotella sp.
CAAGATTATGTGGGTGATTATTCGCTCTAAATAATGTTATAACAGCAAAAACGGGTGTATGTAATTTTCTTCTTGTTTTTATCGGTTTAACTAAATGATAATCAGGAATATAGTTTCTTGTAATTTCTTCTTTTAGTATCTGTTATAGGTTTTTGAAACAGCAAAACACGGCAATCTTGAAAACGATTGCGCAAAAATTTACCGATTTTGATAATGGTCAAAAAAAAGTGGAAATATTATAAAAACATCTTACTTTTTTTGCATGATGGTTTACTTCTTCTTACCTTTGCATTGCATTTGTGAAAATGTATATCATTTAGGTTAGTTAGTTTGATAGATTTTTTTAAGGTAAAAGATTATGTTATTAATTAGGATGGAGTTGTTATTTGACAATAAATAAAATTTATTCTACTCTATCTAGACGGCGGCCAGCGTGAGTGATCATACTGGCCGTCGTTTCGTTATATGCTCTATTTGTTTTTTATTCATTTTTTGTTTTTATTGTTTCCTTACCTTCTTTGTGACAAATATTTTGCAACTTGCGGCCTCGTTGCTATGTCATTATTCTATTGCAGAATGATTTTCCGCTATTTAGATTTTGTCATTACATAAATTTGTCGTATCTTTGCATCATTAAATGCAATTGCATTTATACGAAAAACCACAGAAGTTTATCGTTTAAGATACAAGCACCCGTAAGCTATTTTGCAATTGCAAAACCAGAATCGTAAAAATGACAAAGCAGAAAAACAAACAAAAAAATATTGTTCCGCCAGAGGGCATTACAGAGTTGCTATTGCATGCCTGCTGCGCTCCCTGTTCTTCAGCGATAGTTGAATGGCTCTTGCTGCATGATATACGTCCGACAATATACTACTACAATCCGAACATCTATCCGCTAGAGGAATATGAAATACGCAAGACGGAGAGTAAACGTCATGCGGAAGCTCTCGGGTTGCGTTGGATAGATGACGATTACAACCATAACGAATGGCTTGAAGCAATAAAAGGCATGGAAAATGAACCTGAGCGCGGGTCGCGTTGTCTGTGTTGTTTTAAGCTCCGTCTTGTGGCTACAGCCGTAAAAGCTAAATCGCTTGGCATCAAGCATTTTGCTACAACATTAGCGTCGTCTCGCTGGAAAAGTTTGGCTCAGATTGAGGAAGCTGGTCTGTGGGCTCAGAATAGTGTGCCAGGTACAGAGTTTTGGGCTCAGAATTGGCGGAAGGATGGCTTGCAGGAGCGTCGCAATCAATTGCTCCGCGAATATGATTTCTATAATCAGTTGTATTGTGGATGTGAATTTTCGATGTCTGCATTACAAAAAAATGAAATGACATCTGCAGAGTATTGCTGCAGCGAGAAATAATAGTAGAAAACAAAAAAGGCAGGTTATAGACTGCAACCTGCCTGTCATGACAAATCAGATTGCAGTCTATAACCTGCCAGAAAAGTATGGAGAATAAATTATTTGCAGGCACCTTTGTGGTATTGACTCGTTGTTTTAGTAAAGTTTGTTGCACCTGTTGCCACGTGCTATTGCTATTTTGTTTTGTAGCGAATTTGCTCGCTTTGCCGGCAGAAGCATCGGCACAGGTCGATCTTGACGTTAAGTACGGAACAGAATTGATAAAGGGTGGAATGAAAGCGCCTGATTTTCAGCTAATGTCACCTGATGGAAAGCCTGTTCGTTTGTCAGATTATCGTGGCAAGTATGTCGTACTTGACTTTTGGGCTTCGTGGTGTCCGGATTGTCTGCGTGATATACCTGATGTTCAGAACATGTTTCGTAAGTATCATGCCCGAGGTGTAGAGTTTATAGGTGTGTCGTTCGATACCAATAAGTCGGCATGGCAGGCTGCTTTGAAACGTTTCGGAATATCATACACACAGTGCAGCGAATTGGTTAAGATGCGTGAGTCTAAGACTGCTGCAGATTATGGCATACGCTGGATTCCTAGTATGGTGCTGGTCAATCCTGATGGGATTGTAGAGCTTGCCACAGTTCATAGTTATAAGATAGAGAAGCGCCTGGCAGAACTGTTTGCGCCAGGATATAGGACAGAGCGCGTCATCTCGGAACTGATGGTTGCGGGTTCTAAGGGATTGCTTTCTGCGGTTATACAGCGTCCTAAAGGTACAGAGGGTAAAAAAATACCGCTTGCAATTATGATGCATGGCTTTGGGGGAAGCAAGAATGACGGTCTGTTGTCACTCGTTTCTGATTCTCTATTGTCACATGGCATTGCTACGCTTGCTTTCGACTTCAATGGCCACGGCAGCAGTGAGGGACGTTTTGAGGAAATGACTGTAGCTAATGAAATTGCTGATGCAAAGGCAGTGTATGACTATGCGGCTGGTTTGCAGGATGTTAGTGAGATATTCTTTGTGGGTCATTCGCAGGGAGGTGTGGTTGCAGGTATGGTTGCAGGCGAGCTTAATGATAAGAATGTCGCAGGCGTAGCATTGCTTGCTCCGGCTGCTGTTCTGCGTGATGATGCTATCCGTGGTAGCACCTTAGGTGCAACATATAATCCGTTAGACCCGCCACAGGTTATTGAAATGCCTGGTGGCAAGCGCCTGGGAGGACGTTATATTCGTACGGCTTTCCGCCTGCCGATATATGAAACGTCGGCAAAATATCATGGAAAAGCAATTATCGTACATGGAACTGCAGATCGTGTTGTGCCGTATACATATGGCGAACGCTATCATCAGATATGGAAGGGCAGCCAGTTGCATATAATGGAGTATTATGACCACGGATTCTCGCAGAATCCATATCGTGTTGCAGAAATCGTTTCGGAGTTTATGACATCGGTTCTTGAGGCGGACGGCCAATGAAGTCTGATAGGGTAGGTGGCGTTTATGAAACTTTAGGAAATGCCTATTGCCACACAAAGTGTGGAGTGTTACAGACCAATAACCCATGAAAAACATGCAAAATACTCCCAATATAGACAGATAGCATAATTTTTGCTTTGTCTTTCAAGAATTTATTACTAATTTTGCAGACAGAAAAAGAAAACCCAAGATAATGAATATAGAACAGAAAATACAGCAGGCTGCCATGGCGGCAGTCAAGGCTCTCTACGGCATGGATGCCGACGAGAAAATGGTACAGCTGCAGAAGACACGCAGCGAGTTTGAAGGTAATTTGACACTTGTTGTTTTCCCGTTTGTTAAGACGGCGAGAAAAGCCCCTGCAGTAGTTGCACAGGAGATAGGTGAATATCTTGTGACAGAGAGTGGGGTGGTGAGTTCGTATAACGTAGTGAACGGATTTCTAAACCTGTGTATTGCTGATGCTGCATGGACACAGCTCCTCAGTGATATAGAAGGCGATGAGCATTATGGTGAGAAAACTGCTGGCGAGGATTCTCCTCTTGTGATGATTGAATATTCATCACCTAACACAAACAAGCCTCTACATCTCGGACACGTTCGCAATAATCTGCTCGGTTGGTCGTTAGCACAGATTATGCAGGCTAATGGAAACAAGGTTGTGAAGACCAATATCGTGAATGATAGAGGCATACATATATGCAAATCGATGCTTGCATGGCTGAAATGGGGCAATGGAGAGACACCGGAAACTTCAGGAAAGAAGGGCGATCACCTCATAGGTGACTATTACGTGGCTTTCGACAAGCACTATCGTGAGGAGGTAAAGGCGTTGAAAGAGCAGTTCGTAGCTGAAGGTATGGATGCTGAAGCTGCAGAAGAGCGAGCTAAACGCGAAGCTCCACTCATCGTTGAAGCACACGAAATGCTTGTAAAATGGGAGCAGAATGACCCTGAGGTTCGTGCGCTTTGGGCAAAGATGAACGACTGGGTCTATGCTGGTTTTGATGAAACTTACAAGATGATGGGCGTAGCCTTCGATAAGATATACTATGAGTCAGATACATATCTTGAGGGACGCGAGAAAGTTGAAGAAGGACTTGCAAAAGGCTTTTTCTATCGCAGAGATGATAATTCTGTGTGGGCAGACCTTACAGGCGAAGGACTTGACGAAAAACTTCTGCTGCGCTCGGATGGCACATCTGTCTATATGACTCAGGATATCGGTACGGCTAAGCTGCGTTTCCAGGACTATCCTATTGACCAGATGATTTATGTAGTAGGCAACGAACAGAACTATCACTTCCAGGTTCTGTCTATTCTGCTCGATAAGTTAGGCTTCAGTTGGGGTAAAGATCTTGTGCATTTCTCTTATGGAATGGTTGAATTGCCTAACGGTAAGATGAAGTCACGCGAAGGAACTGTTGTTGATGCTGACGACCTTATGGCTGCTATGATTGACGATGCACGCCGAACAAGTGACGAACTCGGCAAGTTCGATGATATGACCGAAGAGGAGAAAGCAGAGATAGCACGTGTTGTTGGACTCGGAGCGTTGAAGTATTTCATTCTTAAAGTTGATGCAAGAAAGAATATGTTGTTCAATCCAGAAGAGTCAATAGACTTCAATGGTAATACAGGTCCATTTATACAGTACACTTATGCACGTATCCGTTCTATTCTGCGCAAGGCAGAAGCAGCAGGGGTACAGGCAGAAGCAACAAACATACAGTTAGCGCAGAAGGAGATAGATCTTATACAGAAGATTAGTGAATATGCTGCTGCTGTAGCTCAGGCAGGAAAGGATTACAATCCATCGGGCATTGCTAAGTACTGCTACGAACTGACAAAGCAGTTTAATCAGTTCTATCATGACTTCAGCATCCTTAATGCAGACACAGAAGAACAGAAGCGTTTCCGTCTTCTCATTGCAAAGAATGTAGCGAAGAATATAAAGAACGGTATGGCGCTCCTCGGTATAGAAGTACCTGAGAGAATGTAATAAAAACGTCTACGGGCAGGCTGGCGGATATTCTATTAATCTACCAGTCTGCCCGTAAGTTTAAAAATAACATGCTTTGCAGATGAAATACTATGTAGTCTGGAATGGAGAGAATGCCGGTGTATACACATCCTGGGACGACTGCCAGCAGGCAATAAAAGGAGTGAAAGGAGTGCTATATAAATCGTTCGCTACAGAAACAGAGGCTAAGCAGGCATTTCTTGATGACCCTCATGTACATGTGAAGAAACCTGTGCGTGGCAGCAATAATGCCAGCCTGAAGACCCCAGATGTTCCATCGTGGCGAAATGATACTGTGCTTCCATTACATCCCAAAGCTGTGGCTATAGCGTGGGCGGTAGATGCCGCATGTTCTGGTAATCCTGGCCCAATGGAATACCAGGCAGTAGATATGCAGACTGGCGCGCGAATATTTCATTTCGGGCCAATGCTCGGAACAAATAACATCGGAGAATTTCTTGCTATTGTGCATGCACTGGCTCTAATGGAGAAACAAGGCATTACAGACAGAATAATTTATTCAGATTCTGTTAATGCTCAACTTTGGGTCAGAAATAAGAAATGCAAGACGAAATTGGAGCGCAATGAGCGTACTGAACAACTCTTTCAGATAGTAGAGCGTGCGGAGAAATGGCTCAGCACACATTCTTTTCGAGTGCCGATTGTTAAATGGGACACCAAGAACTGGGGAGAGATTCCTGCAGACTTTGGCAGGAAATAAGCTTAAGATACAACGTTAACCGCAGACTATGAATATACCATATTTACCATTGCAGCAAGTGACAGACAGCCACGCAGAAGAAATTCAGCGTGCTGTTGCACGTGTTGTCGCCTCAGGCTGGTATCTGAAAGGAGAAGAAACAAGGTCCTTTGAGCAGGAGTTTGCTGCATATACTGGTATGAATCGTTGTGTCGCTTGTGCCAATGGGCTTGATGCTCTGTCTCTCATATTGCGTTCATATATGGAGATGGGGATGCTAAGTTGTGGCGATGAGGTGATTGTTCCAGCCAATACTTACATAGCATCTATGCTTGCTATTAGTGAATGCGGATTACGTCCAGTGCCTGTAGAGCCTCGCCTTGATACTTTTCAGATTGACGATGAACTGATTGAATCAGCCATTACGCCCAATACTAAGGTAATAATGATTGTTCATTTATATGGGTATAATGCCTATACAGAGCGTATCGGGCAGATTTGCCAGCAGTATAATTTGCTGCTGATAGAAGATTGTGCACAAGCTCATGGCAATGTCAAGTTGCATAAAGAACTACGTGGAGCATGTGCATATTCTTTTTATCCGGGCAAGAACTTGGGCGCTTTGGGTGATGCAGGCTGTGTTGTTACGGATGATATAGTGCTGGCAGAAACCGTAGAGGCACTTGGCAATTATGGGTCAGACAAGAAGTATGTGTTCAAGTATAAGGGTGTGAACTCTCGAATGGATGAGATTCAGGCTGCGGTCTTGCGTGTAAAGCTGCGTTACCTTGATAGTGATAATGCGCGGCGCCGTGCAATCGCTCAGCGTTATATCAAGGAGATTCACAATCAGAACGTTGTCCTGCCTCCTCAAGACGGTGTGTTCCACATATTTGCTGTACTTTCCGCAAATCGCGAACAGCTGCGCAGTTATCTTGAGAAATATGGCATACACACCATGATTCATTACCCGATACCTCCACATAAGCAGCAGGCTTATAGCGAATGGGCTTCAATGTCAATGCCAGTTACCGAGCAGATACATCGTGAAGAATTATCGTTGCCGTGTAATCCTGTTATGACAGACGACGAAGTAACTTACGTTATAAATGTCATGAATTCTTTTCAAGCAGAATAATATGACATCTTCTGTGATTCTTGCGAAGGTGTAAAGACGAATGTAAATGTTGCTTGTGACTGCATATTGCCTTAATGCAGATGAAAGAATTCTATTGATTGTTATTGAGAAATGCAGAATTGGCATATGAACCAAAGCTGTTTATATGCACGAAATGCGATAAAATAACACATAAAGATATCAAATGTACTACAAGATATTTAAGGAAATAAACACCATACCACGTCCGTCTCACCATGAAGAAGTGATGGCTGATTATCTATGCAAGTTTGCTGAGGCTCACAACCTTGCATGGATGCGTGACAAAGCAAACAATGTGGTCATCAAAAAGCCTGCATCGCCAGGCTACGAGGACCATGAACCAGTTGTTATTCTAAACCACATGGATATGGTGTGTGTTTCAGATGGCACACGTCGATATGATGCTCTGCACGACAGCATCCGTCCTTTAATATATGAAGACGAAGGCGAATGCTGGATGCGTGCTGATGGCACATCACTTGGTGCAGATAACGGCATCGGCCTCTCTATGGCGCTTGCTATTCTTGCCGACAAAACATTGCAACATCCTCCACTTGAAGTTCTTGCCACGACAAATGAGGAGGACGGCATGACAGGTGCAGCGCAGCTGTCAGAGAGTTTCATTACTGGCCGCCGTGTCATTAATCTTGATTCAGAAGCCTACGATGAAATAACCATTGGTGCGGCAGGAGCAACGATACAAGTGGCACGCCTTCCATACCGTAAGGTGAAGATGCCGGTAGATTATGTGGCATATACAGTCAGCGTGAGTGGCGGACATGGAGGTCACAGCGGAGTCGATATAGCGCGTGGCAGAGCCAATGCAATAAAGATATTGGCAAATCTCCTTTTAGTTGCTATCCGTCAGTGCGATATCAAACTTTATCTTGTTAGTTTTGAGGGAGGCACGGCTGCGGCAGCAATCCCTGGCAGCGCTGCAGCTAAGATTGTAATTCCAAAAGATAAATGTGAGGCGTTCGATACTCTTGTAACCCAATGTGATGAGGCTTTAGAGCATCAGTTTGCAGAAACGGATGCGGAAGTTCAGATAGACTGCGAACCATCGGTATGGCATAGCACGATAGTCTGTGAGGAGTCAACCCATCTTCTTCTTGCTGCAATCAACGGCATTCCGGTTGGTCCGACAGAAATGCTTGACGACACTACGCCAATGACAAGTAACAATATCGGTCTTGTCAGACAGAGTGCCCAGCATTTCGAGGTCAGTCTGCATACTCGCAGTTTCAAAGATGAGAACATGCACCAGCTTGCCGCTCAGTTCAGAAAAATATTTGAAGTGACAGGTGCAGATGTAGAGCTTGTAATGAAAGCGCCATCGTGGAAAGAAGATGAGGCTACTCCGATGCTAACACTTGCCAACACGGTTTTCTGCGATGTGTTAGGCTTTGAGCCGAAGAAGGTCTCTATGCATTTTGTGTTAGAGGCAGGTTGTCTTGTTGAGAAATTCCCAGGAATGCACATGGTGAGCATAGGTCCACGCATCGTTGAACCCCATAGTGCCAATGAACGAGTACAATTATCGACAGTAGACGATATCTGGAAGGTTACTGTTGAGATGCTGAGACGAATGTAACAAACGAATATATAGCAGAGACCCACCTTCCTTGTCTGTATACTACGTTAGTGATTTATACAGGTAGAAGCTACTCACGCAAATCGTGTTGATGCTTAGTGTGCATTATCTGACTTTGTTTTATGATTATATGCTATGAATGTTCTGATATTAAGTACATATGAGAAAGCAGGAGGCGCGGCTATTGCAGCATCCCGATTATGTCGTGCGTTGCAGAAGAATGGCGTCAACGCTTCTATGCTTACGTCTGGAAAAGGCTGCATCAAAGGATACACATGGCAGTTTCTGTGGGAACGTCTTGTGATTCTGATTCGCAACAGATTCTCTTCATTAAACCTTTGGGCTGTAGATATAGCAAATGCAGGCGAGGATATTACAGCCACAGAAGCCTTCCGCAGAGCAGACGTCATACATCTCCACTGGATTAATCAGGGATTTCTGTCGATACAAACGATTGAGAAGATTGTGTCAAGTGGCAAGACTATAGTCTGGACAATGCATGATGCATGGAATAGTACAGGCATCTGCCATCTCACTTTGGGCTGTGATAATTATCGCCAGGAATGTGGTTGTTGCAAGTATCTTGCTGTGCGTAGCGATAATGACCTCTCTCATAAGATATGGAAAAAGAAACGCTCGCTCTACTCAAAGAACAACATACGCTTCGTGTCATGCAGTGAGTGGCTTAGAAACGAAGTGCTCGGCAGCAAACTGATGGCACAGCAGCAAGTTGTCACAATTCCTAATCCGATAGATACGTCTTGCTATTATCCTTGCGGAAAGACAGCCTCACGTCAGGCGCTTGGGCTTCCTCATGATAAGAAACTCTTGCTTTTCGTGGCGCAGGGCGTAAATAATCCGAACAAAGGGATGCAGTATCTGATAGATGCTATGCAGGCCATAGAAGACAAGAATATAGCCCTTGTCATGCTTGGAGGCAGAGCTTCGCAAATCATTGATGCGCTTGATGGCATCCCAATCTATGCCTTGGGTTATGTTAGTGATACCGAAACGATACGTCAGGCATACAGCGCATCCGATGCATTCGTCCTTCCTTCTCTTTCTGAAAATTTGCCTAACACTATAATGGAAGCTATGGCGTGTGGTACGCCATGTGTCGGATTCAATGTCGGCGGCATCCCAGAAATGATATCCCACAGGCAGACAGGCTATGTGGCAGAATATCGTAATGCAGATGATTTAGCGGCAGGCATTCGCTATGTGCTTGATGAAGCCAATACAGAACGACTAAGTCAGGAATCTCTGCGTAAAGTTTGCGAGCACTACAGCGATGATGTTGTAGCATCGAAATACATGGAACTATACAGCGGATAAACCAAAAACATTCCGTATCAGTATATAACCGAAAATGCCAGCAGTCTTTACTTTGTGTATCAAGATGTCAAAGAACGCAGTATTCGCAACACATCAGACATCCCGTTATGCTGTGATTTCCCTGTAAAGAAATGGCAAACCGAAGGCATTAAAACTTTGTTTTATTTCTGAAGAGCAGCATTTCTTTCTGCAAAATTACAAAATCAGGAAGGCAGAAGCAAGTTTTATATGGATAGACTTGTGGATAGATATAAGAGAAAAGATATAGACGGCAGTCTTTAAGGAATAGATTATAATGCTCAGCGACAAATTTCAATGATAGTTTGCGTTAATGCATCAATAGCTGATTCATTCATATATAATATAATTTGACACGACAAAATAGCAGACAATGAAGAAGGTTTTAAATATATTGAAGATATATCGTGAGGAGCGATGGATAGCATTAGCAGCAACCATCATATTTGCTCTGCTCAACTCCCTGACCGTGATACGCTATTATGGCACATTCAGCCAGCTGACAGACAATTATCATAAGCTGTTTGTGCAGACATTCCGTGTGTCAGGTTTCGACCCGCTAACGTATGAAGTCCTTTCAAACTGGTGCACGGCATACAATGTCTATAGGCATCCGCTTCTTGCGTTCTTCATGTGGCCGCTCAACCAGATAAATCAAGGACTGATGCTTCTGACAGGCACAAACTTTGCCACTATTGTTGCAGCCATATTCCTTGTGGCATGTTCGGTTTACTCATGCCTTTTCCTGTTCCGCATCTTCACCCGAGTGGTCGAGATTCGGAAGGTGTCAGCTTATATACTCTGTTTCTTCTATTTCGGTTTTGCCTATATTATGCTTTCGAGCATGGTGCCCGACCATTTCATAATGTCAATGACGGCATTGCTGCTCACACTCTATATAGCGGGCATGAAACTGAAGCGTGGCTCTGCGCTAAATGCTTGGCAGACCATCCTGCTATTCTTCTTTACTGCAGGCATATCGCTAAATAACGGTCTGAAGGTTTTTCTCGCAGCCCTTGTAACCCGCCGCAAGAAATTCTTCCGTCCAGGCTTTCTGCTGCTGGCGGTAGCACTGCCCTCGCTGCTCATGTGGGGTTTTGCCCGTTGGGAATACCGCACGTATGTATGGCCGAAGGAAATGGCACGCCATGAGATAAAGATGCGTAAGGACCGTGAGCACACAGCCCAGATACGCCGTCAGGTGCGCGATTCCATAGGAGCAAAGGATAGCGCAGCTGTTGAGAAGATGGTCAGAAAGATTAAGCAGCAGAAAGCTGTAGAGACATATCGCGCCAATCGCAAGAAGATCTGGAATCGAAATACAGGCAAGCCATTTGCCAAAGGCGAGTTTATGCGATGGACAGATAAGACGACAGCGCGCATTCCGGTATGCGTAGAGAATCTTTTTGGTGAAGCCATTCAGCTGCATGAGCAGAATCTCTTAGGTGACGTTTTGCGTAATCGTCCTGTCATAGTCAGATATAGCTATGCTGCAAATTACATTGTAGAGGCAGCCATAGTGCTCCTGTTTGTTCTCGGCGTGTGGTTTGGCAGGAAGAGCCGTTTCCTTTGGACGGCATTATCGTTTATGCTTATGGATGTCGCATTGCATGTCGGTTTAGGCTTCGGCATCAACGAGATCTATATCATGTCAGCACATTATATGTTTGTGCTGCCTATCGCTACCGCCTTCCTTGTCAAGGCATCAGAGTCTGCAAGCGGCAGCCGCCGGTGGGCATCCTCTGCCGTTACGGTTCTTATCCTGCTTCTTGCCCTATGGTGCTGGATATGGAATGTTCGCCTGATACTGCAGTATTTCTCATTCGTATAGGATGACGCATAAAATAGCAAGTAGCCAATCACCACCCAATTCATCCCTTCAGATATGAAATTCTTCAGCCGACATAAAGAGAGTCTTATAGCATTAATGCTGGGAGCAATAGTTATTATTGCGCTCAATGTTCTTATGCTTCAGTATCATTATGACTCCTGGACCAATCCTAAGGTAGGTTTCTGGTCAGCGTTCTGGAATAGATTTGAGATTTCAGGCTTTGATTCATACACATATATTGTTATATCTAAGTGGCGTCCGCTATACGCATTGTCACGTCATCCGCTGCTGGCGGTTATGCTATGGCCTCTGTCGCAGCTCAACGCATGGCTCATGGAGGCTACGCATATAAACTGCTCCATATTCATTGTTGCAGCAGTGTGGGGAGCCGCCAGCCTATGCTCATGGATGCTGATGTATAAGCTGATGCGTAACTTTATGGCTCTTGGCAGTGGTATCAGTCTTCTGCTTACAGCCTATTTCTATTCTTTCTCACATGTGATGCTCACGATATTTGTGCCAGACCATATGACCCTGTCTCTTACGCTCATAATGACAGCCATCTATCTGGCAGCAAAAGCCATACACGCAGGCAAGCCAATACCGTTGTGGCAGTCGCTTCTGCTGACGTTCGTTGCTACAGGCGTGACGACAACAAATATTGTGAAGGTAGCCATTGCTGAATTTTTCACGATGTTCAGGCGTAAGAATCTGCTGGCAATAGCCACACGCTTCATGGCATATCTTATACCTCTGGCAATAATTGGCGCAGCCTATTACTATCAGATCCGCACCACCCAGATAGAAGAGAAGCGTTATTCAGAAAATATCATACGCAAGCGTTCTATGAAAGATAGTGTCTTTGCAGAACAGATACGCCGTTCAAAGGCGAGTCATGCAGAGGTGCGCTCCCGTCAGTTGATAGACATGTCGATTGTGACGAACACCGAGTATCATATTGACCGCCTGCCGTCGCTCGTAGAGAACGTTTTCGGCGAAGGATTCATACTGCATAAAGAGTATGCCTTGAAAGATGCCAACAGAAAACGCCCAGTGCTTGTCCGCTACGACAGCTGGCACTATTATGCTTTTGAGGCAGTCGTTGTTGCGCTGTTCCTTGCAGGCGTATGGTTCGGTCGCCGCGAGCGACTGATGTGGATAGCTGGGTCGATGTTCCTGTTTGACATGCTCCTTCATGTTGGGTTGAATTTCGCTTCAGCCGATGTTTATATAATGACCGCCCATTGGGCTTTTGTTGTGCCTATAGCTACGGCATATCTTCTGAAGGCAGCATCGCGCCATAGTGGCATGCAGACAATTCTTGTCGGACTGATAGTATTCCTTACAGCGTTTATGTGGATGCATAACGTGCAGATTATAGCACAGCATATTCTATAATCAGGAAAGAGCAGGCTGGGGCAAGGCATGACGTATCGCGCTGTCGTGCGCTGCAGATGCTGCGGCTGCCAATCCTTAATCCCTAATTCCTTAATCCTTAATCATAACATGGTACTGAACTATATATTTGTTGCATTTTTCCTCGTAGCGTTTGCAATAGCGCTGATAAAACTTGTGTTTTTTGGCGATGTCGATGTCTTCCCAGCTATTATGGATTCGACCTTCGTTTCAGCCAAAACTGCATTCGAGATATCTTTAGGTCTGACGGGCGTGCTGTCACTCTGGCTTGGCATCATGAAAGTAGGTGAGAAAGGCGGCGTGGTGA
>JAFPAS010000039.1 GCA_017424205.1 Prevotella sp.
CGGCCAGTTCGGGGCGAATGGTCTTCTCCACCTCTTTCACCACTTGGCACAAATCTGCATAACGCTCCATATAGCGGTCAAACTCGTTGCCAAAGGCCGATGTGCTGAACTGTGTGTGCTTAACCGGACTCAGTCCGCGGTCATACACAGCTTTGTTAAGTTCTACCTGTGTCCATCCCATGAACTCAGGCTTGCGCTGACCGCACAGGCGATAGAACTCATGCATCACAGGGAAGAGCTTTTCTCCTGCTTCCTTGCCAAACTGTCGGCAGAGCCATGCCTTGTAATGACTGCCTATTGTAGATGCGCTCACGCTATTGATATTCCACGCCATGTCGAGAAACAGCTCCATATCGTAACCAGCCACCTTAGGGTCGTGAACATTTGCTATCCATATCTTGCGCACGTTATGGTCGTAGGCTGCACGCATCTCGTTGTATATCAGTCCTGGCTGTGTGGTGGTAAGCCACAGATAGTCGTGAGGACGGCCCCAATAGCTCAGATGATAATACACGCCGCCACCGCCTATGCGCTTCTGCTCATCGCTGTTGGAAAAGCGTGTCATGTATCCGTAGTTGTCGTCGCACCACATCAGAGTAACATATTCGGGCACCTTCAGTCCGCGCTCGTATATCTCCAGCACCTCCTTGTAGGGCACAAACACCTGTGTCTGCTTTGAAGGGTCGCCAATATACTTGCGCAGCAGCTCTTGCTGGTCGTCAATCACTTGCTGTAGAGCTTCAAACTTCTCTGGCATGGTTTTCACACCCTCCATCGAACCGTCGTGAATGCCGCGCATGCCTATGGTAAACATATTGTTTTTTGACTTGCTTACTTCCTTCAGGCGTTCTATCCAGTAGTTGTGAACCCCCTCTTTGTTGGTCATATAGTTAAAAGCGCCGAGTGAACGCTTGTCCCATTCGCCCACATTATTGCGCAGCAGAGGCTCACAATGGGATGTGCCGATAACAATGCCGCAACTGTCGGCAACAGCCTTTGCTCCCTCTACCTGGAAGAATGCCGTTGTTCCCTCATGCATACCAGGCCAGATGGCATTGGCGCGGAGTCGCATAAGCAGTTGGAAAATATTCTTATATGTGTTCTTGCCTATGTAACCTGGTTTTGCGGGGTCGTTGTTAAGATAGCTCCATGGGCGTGTAGACCAGTCTTCATCGTTGAGAAAGATTCCCCTGTATTCCACAGATGCACCTTGCAGTATAGTGAAACCGCTGTCGATAGTAAGCTGGCTTTTCTTCTCTGGCACCAAGTCGCCCCACCATATCCACGGACTGACACCTGCCATGCGCGACAGTTCCAGTATGCCGTAAGCCGTGCCGCGCCCGTTGATGCCCACGATGGTTATCTGTCCGTTGATAACTGAAATATGAAAACCGTCTGTCTTACCTACCAATTCATCTATTGGCACACCAGCCCTTGACAGTTCTTTTGCCACACTGCCCGCTGCATTGTTAAGCTGAACAATACGCACTGCGGCATTCTTCAAGCCTGCAGCCTCAGCACGCTTGCCTGTAACAGCCTCCATGTCGCCGCAAAACATATCCAATGCCATTTTCACCACAGGTTCTGAGTTTTTCTGAACATTGAACGTTACTGCGTGATGTCCGTCATACCACTTTATCTGTTCGGCCGATACGCCTATAGTCATTGCTGACATAACGGCGGCTGCCAACATCTTAAAAGAAAAGTTTGTCATATTAATATTTGCATTTAGTAGTTCTGTTTGCAAAATTAATTAATTACAATTTATTTACCATAAAATATTCTACAAATTGTTTACCTTTTGACAAGAATAAATGAAAACTAAAAGAAAAATTAAGTATCTTTGCATTATACTTATAAACCATGAAACAGATTACAGCTGAAGAATTATTTGACAGATGTGACGAACTGATAGAACTATTCAATCGGGGCTCACAAACGGTTAACCGCCAAATGCACGAGATACTGGTGCTGACGTGTGTGGAGGGTACACGCGACAGCAAACAGGCTTATGGCAACTTGTTCTCACAGGTTGTATTCCTATGTAAGGCTAATGGCATATCGCCTGCCGACAGAGCGGCAATACAAACCATGCGCCACCACTCCAACCATAACACACCTCTCAGCAAAGAGGAACTGCTTGACGACGTGCTGGCATTAAGGCTGTTTATATCGAAAGTATTCAATAAAAGTATTGAGGCAAAGGGGCAAAGAATATTTAAGCCTCATCGCTATGAGCATAAAAACAAAGAGACAATAGTTTCTAAACGATGTATTGTCAACCGATTCGACGAGGATGCCATATATGTAAGCACCGAGGATGATGGCGAGGAGATAATGGTGGGATATGGCGACAAGGAAAATGGCAACGACCTGAGCTATATCAGAGAACTGCTGCATGAGGGAATGCAGATAAACGTGCTCGACTGTAGATATGACGACGGCAAACTGCAGCCTCAGCTCATTGTGGTGGAACCCGACTTCCTTATAGACATAAGCTCACTGGCGGCATGCTTCACCGATTATGGACACCACCCGCTGGCTTACACCATAAGCAGAATGAAGCAAAGACCAAACTCTCAGGCCATACTGCTGGGTAACTTTGCAGGAAGCGCACTCGACGACATAATAAACAATCCGGAATATAATCTGAACAGCACCATAAGCAACTCGTTCAGAGAACAGGCGCTGCAGTTCTGCACATGCCATCCATTCAGTGCGGAGGCATTCATAAAAGACGCACAGATACAGGCTGAGCACCTGAAAGAGGTGGTAAACGTGTTGTTTGGAACAAACACTATCGACAGGCGCAAGGGACACGACATAAAAAAAGCCATGCTCGAACCATCGTTTGTCTGTGAACGACTGGGACTGCAGGGACGCGTAGACCTTATGACGCAAGACATGCGACTGCTGGTGGAACAGAAATCAGGAAAAAACTGGAACATAGAAAACCCTGGAGCAAACAAATTCGGAAAGCATAAGGAAGACCATTTTGTGCAGCTGCTGCTCTATTTCGGTGTGCTGAGATATAACTTCGGCAGAAAGGCCGATGACATAGACATGCATCTGCTATACTCGAAATATCCTGCCAGCAAGGGACTGCTGTCTGTGGCATACTATAAAAAAATGTTTGATGCGGCAATAGAACTGAGAAACCGTATCGTATGCAACGAGTTTGACATAGCACACAATGGTTTTGGAAACATCATGCCACACTTGTCGGCCGACACCATAAACCAGGCTGGACGCACCGACCGCTTCTTCGAACAGTATATCCGACCGCAGATAAACGAGATAACCATGCCGCTGCAAACGCTGACTCCGCTGGAAAAGGCTTACTTCGAGCAGATGATGACATTCGTATACAGAGAACAACTGGCAGCAAAGGTGGGAATACAAGACGGACAGTCGACAAGCGCCGCCGACCTGTGGAACATGCCAATGCACAAGAAGCAGGAAACGGGAAACATCTTCACCGGATTGAGAATGACACATAAGGATTGCTCATCGCCAGGAAGCGGTTATGACATGCTCACATTCAGCGTGCCCGATTATGGCAATGACTTCCTGCCAAACTTCAGGCGGGGCGATATGATATATGCTTATTCTTATAAAGAACAGC
>JAFPAS010000040.1 GCA_017424205.1 Prevotella sp.
AATACCTTTTTACTATGCGAAGATTATTTTCTCTCATATTATTTGTTCTGTGTACACTGGCAGTTAATGCCGGTCCTGCTCAGCCAGGAATATGGCGCACACTGACATTGCCAGATGGAACGACCATCGAGGCTGAACTTTGTGGTGATGAGTTTGTGCATTATTGGAGAACGACAGGCGACAAGTTATACATACAGACCGACGCCGGCTATAAGCTGACTACAGAGTCAGAGATAAATGCTGTGGCCTATAGCCGACGTGCGCTTGCGTTCAAAGAGAGTGCAAGTGGAAATGCTATGAGCAGACGTTTAATTGGTGCGAAATATAATTCAGCATTGGTAGGTTCGAAGAAAGCGGTTATTATCCTTGTAGATTTTCCTGATAAGAAGTTCAGTATGGATAACCCAAAGGACTTCTATTCAAGAATGGCTAATGAGGTGAATTATGTGAACGGCAGACAGAAAGGCAGTATCCATGATTACTTCAAGAAGCAGAGTGAAGGAAAGTTCCTTTTGAACTTCGATATCGTTGGACCGGTTACTATGGACCAGAATTCTACCGTTTATGGCGGTGATGAAGGTGGCAATACTGATGTCAATGTTGGTACCATGATATGCAAGGCCATAACAATGGCTAATAATGAGGTAAATTGGAAAGACTATGACTGGAATGGTGATAACGAGGTAGAGCAGGTCTATATTATATATGCTGGTGCTGGTCAGGCTACAGGCGGTGGTGCTGATACAGTATGGCCTCACAAGTATCAGGTTTCTGCATACGCTTATACAGGCTTTAGTCCTATGGACTTTAATGGTGTAAAGGTAGATGTATATGCTTGTTCTAATGAGATTGGAAGTTCAAAGCAGACTGCTGGTATTGGAACAATCTGCCATGAGTTCTCACACTGTCTTGGTTTCCCTGACCTTTATGATACAACGGGAAATTCTGGAGCTACCAAAACTCAGTATGGCATGGGTACATGGGATCTTATGAACTCAGGAAGTCATAATTCTGGTGGCTACTGTCCGCCTAACTACACATGTTGGGAGAAAATGGTGGCAGGATGGATTACACCTACAGAGATTAAGGGTGACCATTACGCAAGAAACATTAAGGCTTTGCAGCATGGCGGTGAGTCGTTCGTGATTTACAATGAAGTGAATAAGAACGAATACTACATGATTGAGAATCGCCAGAAGGAAGGATGGGATGCTGCTATCGCTTCAAGTGGTCTTCTCATAATGCATATTGACTATGATAAAGCAATATTCGACTATTACAATGCTCCTAACACACTGAGACCAGGCATCAATGATCATCAGCGTTTCACTATATATCATGCAGACAATACGGCGACAGATAATGATGAAGCGACTGACCCGTATCCATTTGGATGGAACAATCTGCTCTCAAAGAACAGTATGCCAGCATTAATGGCTTACAACCTTAAGGACGGAGCATCTAATCTTCTTGATGTGAAAATCAGCCGTATAGAAGAGCATGATGATGGCTCTATGTCGTTCTGCTTTGGCGACCCTGTTAAGGGAGATAAGTCTATTATCTTTGCAGAGTCATTTGATAACTGTGTCGGAACAGGTGCTAATGACGAAAACTGGATGAGCTTCAAGACAGCAACAGGCGAATATAAGGCTGATAATGATGGCTGGGTAGGCGATTATAAGAGAGGTGGTTTCCTCTGCGGACGCTTCGGCTCTTCTGCAACTAATGCCTCTGTACAGACTCCAGAGATAGCTTTTACTGGTGATTGCTCTGTATGGCTTAAGGCAGCAGGCTTTGGCATGACGAGCAGCAAGGTTACAGTATCATCTGATAATCCTGCTGTGACAATTGAAAATGCTGTTATGGAAGTTAAGACAGACAGCTGGACTGTTTTCACAATGTCTGTTAAGGGTGCAGGTGTTGCACGTCTTTCATTTACGGGAAATGGACCATTCTATCTTGACGATATCATTATAACAGACCAGAATGCTACAGGCATATCACATCCTGCAATATATGATGTAAATGCTGATGGCAATGCATATTCAATTTCAGGCCAGCGCGTTGATTCTTCATATCGTGGCATCGTTATTCAGAATGGCAGAAAGACTATAAGAAGATAGGTCTTCATTTGTGATAAGTAATAAATAATAGACTGTCTCACGCATATCGATATTATTTTCGGTAGAGCGTGAGACAGTCTTTTCTGTGTTTGGATAGTCCTGCTAATTGAAGATATTATTCTCTGCGCTGTGGTTTCCTGTTACACAAGATTGTATGAGCCAGTATATTAGGTTTCCCCTATGATACAATCACAAATTCAAAGAGCCATAGCTGTAATTATATTCTCCAGTCTATACAGTATATCCATACAAAGAACACACTGTAACAAGAATAAAGGTTATTAAAAGGAGCAGATTGCAATATAAATCTACCGAAAATGAATGGTAATATGCGTCATCGCAAAAACAAAAATAGACACTTATCAAAAGTTTTTCGATAATTATAAAAAAAGTTGTTAGAATATTTGGGTATTTGCATAAATATGTGTAAATTTGCATTCGTTTTTTGAATATCACACTTTTACACTGAATAAATATACATCAATGCATACTAAAAATGATAGATTAGCCACGTTGCGAATGCTGTTTTCTTCGCAGGAATTATGTTCTCAGGAGGATGTTTTGAAGGCTTTGCGCAAAGAAGGATTCAATGTGACACAGGCCACATTATCCAGAGATATGAAACAACTGAAGGTTGCAAAGGCAGCTATGGCTAACGGCAAGTATATTTATGTCCTTCCGACAGAGACGATGTATAAGCGTGTGCAGAAGCCTATGACAGCGCGTGAGATGCTCCTGACGTCAGGCTTTCTGTCTATAACGTTCTCTGGAAATATCGGTGTCATAAGAACGCGTCCTGGATATGCTTCAAGTATTGCATACAATATAGACAGTTCGGACTGCAAGACGATACTCGGAACGATTGCTGGCGATGATACCATCTTTATCGTTCTGGCAGAAGGTGCAAAGGAAAAGGAAGTGAAAGACGAACTGGGATATATCCTTCCGGATATGTTGTAGGGTATTACATGCTATATGGAAATCAACATGCAAGTGCGCATATAAATATAGCATGATGTTTATAAGGATTAATGAAAATGCTGACATACAGGTACTGCGTAATGCAGAATACATTGATGTGAGCAATATATGATAACGTGATGCAGGAAGAAATAATAGTAAGAGTTGCTGATGCCTCAGACGAGAAATACGTCAATATAATATTAGACACCATCCGTGATGCAGCAAGAAGACGCGGAACAGGTATTGCAGAGCGAACATACGATTACGTCGCAACCAAGATGAAGGAAAGCAAGGCTATTATGGCCCTGTGCGGTGATAAGTTTGCAGGCTTCAGCTACATTGAGACATGGGGAAATAAGCACTATGTCACAACATCAGGCCTTATAGTCCATCCTGATTTCCTTGGCCAGGGCATAGCTAAGCGAATAAAGGACTATACGTTCACATTGGCGCGAGTGCGTTGGCCAAAAGCTAAAATTTTCTCGCTGACATCAGGCGATGCGGTGATGAAGATGAATACACGCTTGGGTTACGTGCCAGTGTCTTATAATCAGCTGACAGACGATGATGCCTTCTGGCGTGGATGTGAAGGCTGTTGCAATCATGATATACTCGTGGCTAAGGAGCGAAAATTCTGTATATGTACAGGCATGCTCTATGACCCTGAGATGCATACAGGCGAACCAACTCCGATAGAAGTCTTTCAGGACATAATTCGCACGCTTACTCTGCGTGGCATAGCATTCTGATAGAGCAATACTGTCAGGGATTACAGCAAGGGTGAGTGTAGTATATCGCTTTAATGACACTTTATCCCTTCAATGTTGTGAAGCAAATAAAATAAACGAAACGAAGAAAAAGTCATTATAATCATATGGAAAAAAAGAAAGTAGTCGTGGCGTTCAGCGGCGGACTCGACACATCATACAACGTAATGTATCTCACTAAGGAGATGGGATACGAGGTATATGCAGCTTGCGCCAATACTGGCGGATTCTCTGAGGAGCAGCTCAAGCAGAATGAAGAGAATGCTTACAAACTCGGTGCAGTGAAATATGTGACACTCGATGTGACACAGGAGTACTATGAGAAATCATTGAAATA
>JAFPAS010000041.1 GCA_017424205.1 Prevotella sp.
AGCCGACAAGATATATGCCTATACGAAGGAATGTCTTGAGACGATGAAGGCTGAAGGTGCCGCGCCAGACCTTGTGCAGGTAGGCAACGAGACAACTTATGGAATGGCAGGTATAAAAGTTCATCCGTATGACTATAGCGGTGACGACTGGGACGGAATGCTTGCAGCGCTGAAAGCTGGATGCCGTGCTGTTCGTGAAAGCCTTCCTCAAGCGAAGATTATAATACATACCGAACGCTCAGGAAATGCTACGCAGACAAGCTATTACTATAATAAGATAAAAGATGTAGACTATGACGTCATCGGATTGTCTTACTATCCATTCTTCCATGGCAGCCTGCCATTGCTTAAGGCGACACTATTACGTCTCGCCGCCGATTTCCCTGACAAGAAGGTGCATATAGTTGAGACAGCCTATCCTATACAGTGGTGGCCGGACGAGGCTAAATATGACACACGCTCAATGTGGCCAGTGGAGGAGGGGAAGTGCGACGGACAATTCGCATACCTCAAAGACCTTATCGCAACGCTTGCCGAATATCCGCAGGTTGACGGACTGAACTGGTGGTTTCCAGAGGAGGCAGGAAATGGTGATGCTGCAAACTGGACAACTATGGAAGGCATAGTGATATCAAGCTGGCTCAATCGTGGCATGTGGTGGCCATCAGTCAGCAATGGCGGACATTGGCCTCTTACTACATCTGAAGGAGGTGTGCTATGGGAGATGAAGAAATTTCTGAATCCACAGACATCAGGCATAGGAAACATCGTAGCGACCGAACGAGAATCTGCCATATACAACCTGAATGGTCAGTATGTGGGAATAGAAATGAAAACACTGCCTAAAGGCATATACATACGCAATAACAAAAAATACATAATACAATGAAAATCAAATTTTGTCTTCGTTATGAAACTTACATGGGAGAGGAACTCTGTGTAAGTGTTTGTCAGAGTGACGGTTCGATACGCCAGTATCGTATGCACTCATCAAACAATGAAGAATGGACCGCAATAATCGATACACCAGCAACAGAGGGCAACATGCTCAGATATTACTATTCGGTATATCGCCAGCAGACGGAGATTCGTACGGAATGGAAATACATGCGTCACACCCTGCAGATGACAGGACAAGGCACATACGTATGCTATGACAGATGGAACGACATGCCTGATGACGCATATCTCTATACTGCGGCTTTCACAGACTGTATAAATCGCAGAGAGCGCAAGACTCTCCAGGCAGACAATATGCAGCAGCCTGTAGTGCTGAAGGTTTATGCACCGCAGCTGCGTAACAATGAATCACTCTTTTTGACGGGCGAAGGTGAAAACCTTGGAGCATGGCGAAGTGAACTCGCAATGCCTATGTGCGAACTTGCGCCAAACGAATGGGCGGTGGCTATTGATGCCGCGAAGCTCGCAAGCAGAAGCATTGAATTTAAGTTTATCGTAAAAAGAAACGATAACGATCCAAGCATAATATGGGAGGAAGGTGCTAACCGAACAATTGATATCCCGGAGACAACGGAGAATGCAATATTCGTTTATGAACTCAATAGAGCATTCTTCCTTATAGACAATCGTAAGTTTGCAGGCACAGCCGTACCTATTTTCTCACTGCGTTCAAAGGGCTCGTTTGGTGTGGGCGACTTCGGCGACCTTAAACTCATGATTGACTGGGTAAAGAAGACATCGCAGAGCATACTGCAGATTCTGCCTATTAACGATACTACGCTTACACGCACATGGGTCGACTCGTATCCATATAATAGCGTGTCAATATTCGCTTTGCATCCTATGTACTGCGACCTGCGCCAGCTTCCACAGATTGCTGATGAAAAGAAGGCTGCGGAATTTGAGGCTTTGCGCCAGGAATTAAATGCGCTGCCGCAGATAGACTATGAGCGTGTAAACAAGGCGAAGGAAGAATATATGCACCTGTTGTTTGCTCAAGAAGGCAAGGCAACGCTTGCATCAGCAGACTATAAGACGTGGTTTGCTGACGAAGAGCAGTGGCTTGTACCGTATGCGCAGTATTGTGTGCTTAGAGATAAGCATGGTACACCAGACTACACAAAATGGCCAGACCACAATGTGTGGGATGAGAATGACCGCAAGACTCTCACTAACCAGCGCACAAAGGCATATAAGGAAGTAGCTTACTATTATTATGTGCAGTATGTTCTTGCATCGCAGATGAAGGGTGCACACCAATATGCACAGCAGTCAAACGTGGTGCTGAAAGGCGATATACCTATCGGTGTGAACCGTTACGGATGCGACGCATGGATGGAGCCGCGATACTTCAACCTCAACGGACAGGCTGGTGCTCCGCCTGATAGCTTCTCTGTCAACGGACAGAACTGGGGATTCCCGACATACAACTGGGAAGAGATGCTGGCAGACGACTGCGCATGGTGGATACGTCGCTTCTCGAATATGGCGAAGTATTTCGATGCATACCGCATTGACCACGTGCTTGGATTCTTCCGTATATGGGAAATACCTATTCACTCAGTACACGGACTGCTCGGACAGTTCCAGCCAGCACTCGGCATGACTGTAGACGAGATTGAGCAGTATGGTTTGCACTGGAACGAAGAACTCATGACTCGTCCGTTCATAACTGACTGGGTTATAGACAGATGGTTTGGCGAGCGTGCTGCGTATGTTCGTAAGACATTCCTTAATAATACAGCTAACGATTGTTATGAGTTAAAGCCTGAGTTTGACACACAGCGTAAGGTGGAGGCTTACTTCACTGCAATATGCAATGGCGATGCATCTAAAATCTCTGATGAAGATGCAGCATTGCGCGACACGCTGTATGCTCTTATCAGCAATGTTCTCTTCCTGCGTGACCATCGTGAGCCAAACAAGTTCCATCCACGCATTTCATCGCAGTTCGACCCATGCTTCGAGATGCTTTGGGACAATGACAAGCATGCATACAACACACTGTATAACGACTATTTCTACCGTCGAAACAATCATTTCTGGTATCATGAGGCGATGAAGAAACTGCCACGCCTGGTCAATGCTACACGTATGCTGGTGTGTGCAGAAGACCTCGGAATGGTGCCTGACTGTGTGCCATGGGTTATGGACGAGCTGAAGATTCTCTCGCTCGAGATACAGAACATGCCGAAGGAGGTTAATCTGCGCTTCGGAAATCTGCATCATAATCCGTATCGTTCGGTATGTACTATCTCAAGCCACGACACAGCAACTATGCGTATGTGGTGGGACGAAGACTACGAACAGTCACAGGATTACTATCGCACCGTTCTCTTCCGTGGCGATGATGCACCGCATCCTATGCCAGGATGGCTTGCTCGTGACATCATATTCCGCCATTTAGCTTCTCCATCGATGCTGTGCATACTGACTCTGCAGGACTGGCTTGCTACAGATGAGGCATTGCGTCTGCCAGAGGCTGGAGCTGAGCGAATCAATATTCCAGCAAATCCAAGACATTACTGGCGTTACAGAATGCACATTAATCTGGAAGACCTTATAGCAAGCGATGCATTCAACTACTCGCTGGAGGGATTAATAAAAGAAACATCACGATAAAAAACTGAGACAATGGGAGGCATGCTGTGTCTCCTATGTCTCTGTTCTATGGACAATAT
>JAFPAS010000042.1 GCA_017424205.1 Prevotella sp.
GCATATACATCCGAAAACTGCATGCTATACGCTGATATCATATTGCCGTTAGGTTTTGAAGGGCTCTACACCTATTCTGCTCCTCCAATGCTGGAGGCGCGAGTGAAGCCTTTCGTGCGTGCAGTGGTTCCACTTGGCAGGTCGCAGACTTACACCGGAGTCATCGTGTCGCTGCATTCCAACAGGCCTGCATCTGTCCCTGGTGCAGACGGAAACGTGCGAGATGTTGTCGTAAAGGATATATTAGAGGTGGTTGATGCAGAACCTGTTCTGTTTGAATATCAGTATAAACTGTGGCAGTGGCTTTCTGACTACTACCTGTGTCCTATAGGTGATGTACTGCGTGCCGCCTTCCCTTCAGGCATGAAGCAGGAAGGAGCCTATCGGCCAAAGACAGAAACATACATACGTCTATCCGAAGCAGATCGTAGCGAAGCATCGATAAATGTGGCACTAAATATGGTCAGGCGTGCGCAACGTCAGTATGAAGTGCTTATGACGTATCTCCGTTTGTCGCATTATGACACGATAAAAGGCACGCACTGCCCCACATCGGTAGAAGAAATTACGCGTGAAGAACTGATAAATGCGACAAAGACTACTACGACAATTGTCAAGTCGCTTGTCACGCGTGGCATACTTGAGACATATGAAGTCGAAGTAGGGCGTCTGAATCTTAATAGAATAAATGCGGTAGAACCTCTTTCGCCGCTAACCGAACCACAGCAGCGAGCATTCAACGAGATACTCAGCGAGGATTCTGCGCATCGTCCGGTGCTTCTGCATGGTGTGACCGGTTCTGGCAAGACAGAGATCTATATGCATCTCATACAGCAGTGCATCGATGAGGGACGCCAGGTGTTATACCTGTTGCCAGAAATTGCACTGACGGTTCAGATTATGCAACGTCTTCGCCGAGTGTTCGGCAGCAGGTTAGGCATATTCCATTCAAGATATAGCGATGCCGAACGTGTGGAGATATGGCAGAAGCAGATATCGTCAGAACCATACGATGTGATACTTGGAGCCCGTTCAGCGGTGTTTCTGCCCTTCAGCCGTTTAGGGCTAATCATTATTGATGAGGAACATGAAACGTCATTCAAGCAGCAAGACCCAGCACCTCGATACCATGCACGCAGCCTTGCTATGATGACAGCACGTCACTTCCCCGATGTGCGCATTGTGATGGGAACGGCTACGCCATCTATTGAGTCGTATCATAATGCCGTAACAGGCAAGTATCGTCTGGTGCAGCTGTCTGAGCGATATAAAGGCATGCAGCTGCCAAAGATTGATATTGTTAATATCGCTGACCTGCAGCGCAGAAAGATGATGTACGGTCCATTCTCGCCAATGCTTGTTGACGCTTTGCGTGAGGCGGTAAGCAACGGCAAGCAAGCCATACTCTTCCAGAATCGGCGCGGATTCGCCCCGATGGTAGAATGCCGTGAGTGTGGATGGGTGCCGAAGTGTGAGAATTGCGATGTCACACTGACTATGCACAAGACTACCTCTCAGTTGACGTGCCATTACTGTGGCTATACATACACCATGCCGCAGAAATGCCCATCGTGTTTCTGCACTGACATTCGCGAGCGAGGGTTCGGTACGGAGCGAATAGAAGAGAAACTGTCAGAACTTGGTTTCACCGGCATTGCTCGTATGGACCTTGACACTACACGCACGAAGAATGCCTATGAACGCATCATCCATGAGTTCTCTGCAGGAAAGACGCAGATACTCATCGGTACGCAGATGGTCAGCAAAGGTCTTGACTTTGAAAATGTCAGTGTGGTAGGCATACTGAATGCCGACACCATGCTCAACTATCCTGACTTCCGTGCCTATGAGCAAGCTTTTCAGATGCTCTGTCAGGTGTCTGGCAGGGCAGGACGCAAGGGACAGCGTGGGCGTGTCATACTTCAGACGAAACATCCTGACTTGCCTGTTATAGACCAGGTGGTTCGAAACGACTATGCCACATTCTACACAGAACAGTGTGACGAACGTCAGATGTTCAGTTATCCACCTTATACTCGTGTGGTTAACATCTATCTTCGCCATGCGAAAGACACGCTTGCTGACAGTGCAGCAACAGAAATGAGCGGTCGACTGCGTCAGTATTTTGGTCGTCGTGTGCTTGGGCCAGATAAGCCTCCAGTGGCGAGAGTCAAGCGGATGAACATACGCAAGATAGTATTAAAACTCGAGAATGGTATCAATCTGCCAAAAGTTAGAGAGTGCTTGCGTTATATACGCAACGAAATACTTACAGACAAGCGTTATGCTTCGCTCCATATTTATTATGATGTGGATCCGTTGTAAGAGAGGTTGACGAGTTGACAAGTAGACGAGTAAACGAGTAAACGAGTAGACAAGTAGACGAGTTGTTTGTTTAAGTGGAAAGTTGAAAACGACTTTAACCATTAAACATTAACCGTTAACCATTAAACATTGGCTTCGCCGATTCTGCTCCCGCTCGGCATAGTATGCAAGCATCCTCTGCTCTCGCTTACTCGCAGAATTAAACCTTAAACAGTTAGTAGACAATATATACATAACAAATATAATTAATTATGAAGAAACTATTTCTGACAACAGCATGTGCTATGACAGCGCTTCTCAGCAGCGCACAGAGCACAATCACAGCCAAACTGACAAATCTTGCCAGCGACACGGTTGTAGTAAGCATTCTTAAAAGCAATATGCGCGGTTATGAAGGAAAGGACACGCTGGTGGCAAAGAACGGCGAGTTCACATACTCTTTCACTGGCAGTAAGGCACGCCTTGCATTAATTGAGGTTGCTGTATCTGGCGGTCCTGCTCGCATACCTCTCTATCTTGTACCTTCTGAACAGGGTGTGGTAGAGGGAGTTGCTCCTGACGTAAAGGTTAGCGGAACAAAGTTCTATAAGGACATGGCGGCTTATGAAGCAATGGTGGCTCC
>JAFPAS010000043.1 GCA_017424205.1 Prevotella sp.
ACGTCGATAGGCTGGGTGAGCTCGATGCCTATGAAACGCCTGTTGCCGGTGGGGTCGGCGAGTGAGTCGGTGATATTGGTGGTGGCGATGAACGAGGCAAGTCGTGGCAGTTCCTCAACGTGCTTGCCGTATGGTCGCTTTGCCTTAACGCTGGCCAGCTGGATGAGGTTCTTGAGGAATCCCTCTTGGTTGCGCGCTGATATCTGGTTGAACTCATCGAGGTTTATGAGCAGCATCTCTGCCATGGCGTGCATCAAACTCTTCTTGTTGTCTGCTGACATGTTGTCGGTATATCCCCATTGCAGACATGGAGGGAGCAGGGAGCGGCAGAAGGTTGACTTGTTGTAGCCCTGACCGGATATGAGCAGTGGCGCTACGGAGTTGCCGTAGTTTTTGTTCTTGCCAGTCCACTGCGCCACCATGGCAAGCAGCCATGTGCGGAACCATTTCTCCCAGTGCGGACAGTTGGTTTTCACGGTCTTTGCCAGCATGCCGATATGGTCTTGTCCGTCCCATTGTGTTCTCACGCTGTTGAGATAGTCTGTCACGGGGTTGAAGTCGGGAATCTTGTCTGACTGTAGGTATCTGGTGATGTCTTTGTCCCATACGTTGATGCCGTTTGCTCGTGCGTCGAAGGTAAAACTGTTGACTGCGCGTTTGTCTGCAGGTTTCCAAGTGTCCGAGTCATCGTCCCTGCGCTTATATTCGGTGTAGCCCATCACGGTGTTGTATCTCAGCAAGTATTTCCTCTCCAGATACTTCATTATGCCTATCGTGTCGTCGGGTTGCTTCAGATTCTTGTCCTCCTCAGGCAATTCCGCTTCTTGCGGTTGGCATTTGGCTATTTGCTCCAGGCATGCGACTATTGCTTCGTGACTTTTTCTCTTTTTACGGCTTCTAATGATTCTGCCCAACTCCATAGTGATGTTGCTTGTGTTGTTTTTCTGTCTTGATAATGTTTTCATGGTTTTTATTTTTTATTATTATTAAGGTAACAGTGTAACTTTATAGTCGTTCCACTGTAATCTCATAGTCGTTCCAGTGGAATCTTATGGAGATACCACTGAAAAATGGTGATATTTGATATTTAAATGTGACTAAGACTGATTTTACTTCACACTTAATTCGTTGTTTTACTAAGTTACTTCACACTAAATAAATGTTCTTACTGAAATGCTTTACATCATCAGAACTTGTAGACTTTAGTTTGAGGTATGCTGAATATTGTTCCACGGAAATACGTAGCGACTCTCCATGCTGTCGAACTTTACATGCTCTTCATAACCGAAAGAAGCAAACACATCCTTCACAATCTGTTGCTTCTCAGGCGACAGGGGCAGTAAACCATTCATGTACTTGTAGTAATAACCCTTGTTTTGCAGTTTCATGGTCAGTTCCTTGCGCATTGTGGTATAGTCTTTTTTCAGCACATTGTTGTAGATGGTGCTGAACCCATAAGCATAAACCTGTTGTTGCATGGAAGCAAACAACTCACATCCCTTTTCGCTCCATACGCCTGGCATCACGCAGCATCCCGTGGCCATGGTCATAGGAGCAAGCCTGCCAGCCTGATGTCTTAGACATTCATCACGTTTTGTGCATTTCTCGTTGAAGCACACAGCCCATCCTGTGGGCACAATTTCCCATTCCAATTTTTGTGTTTTCATGATATAAAAAAATAAATAGTGAATAAAAATAATTTACATTTCCCTATATTCGTTTTCTTTCGCTCGTCAGCTTCATGGCTCTAATATTCCCCACGAACTTAAATTCAACAGAAATTAATTAGTTAAATTCGCGAAATTCGTGGTTTTAATTATTTGCAGAATGCATCTTCATGATTCTAATATGCCACCTGAACTTAAATTCAACAGAAATTAATTAGTTAAATCCGTGAAATTCGTTGTTTTAATTATTCGCCGAGTGCAGCTTATTCTTTTACAAAGATACAAAATTTCCGACCCGTTTGCAAGTATTTTCAAAAATATTATTTTATCAGCACACCTCAGAACATCATCTGCACATCAGTAAACGCACTGAGAAACAAGATGTTACAACGCCAGTGCAGATGTTCACTTTTTTTTCAAAAAAAGTTTTGTCAACAAATTAACGTGCAGTTCTATTGAAACGCACGCTAATTTGTTTTATGTGTTTAATAGTTACTTCACTTCCTCGAAAATATAGTATTTAGCCATCTTACAACACCAAATAATTGATAAAATCGCAAATATATAGCCTTAGACTTTTCTTTTTTGAAGGTTTGTTTGCTAATCTCATGTTATTATATTACTTTTGCATATATAGGCCTATATTATAAAATAAGAAGATGGAAAACAGCAATCAGATAGTGACCACTAATTTGTCTAAATCGCTGATACAAGACTTGCGTCAAATAATAGAAAAGGCTCGTGTGCATGTTGCAGCTACGGCAAATCATACTTTGACTATGATGTATTGGCGCATTGGCGAACGTATCAATCGTGATATACTTGGAAATCAACGTGCTGAATATGGTAAACAAATTGTCGCGCAGGTTGCGACACAATTGCAAGAAGAAT
>JAFPAS010000044.1 GCA_017424205.1 Prevotella sp.
AGGCTCTGCTGCGCCTCACGCATCTCTATGCCTGAGAGATCGCCCAGCATGTATCTCTCGTGCGCAATATAGTGGTTCTCCTGTGCTGTGACAAGATTCTCACGCTCAAGTGCCAGCAGACGAAGGTTATTTTTGTATGCCTGCCACAAATCGGCTAAGTCAGCACGTAGCGACTGTTCGAGCTGCATCTGTGCTAATTCGGAGTTTTCGACATTTATACGTGCATTGCGGCGCTGCATATTTCGTTTTCCGTCGAAGAGTGTAATGCCCATAGTTACACCGAAGTTCGCACCCCAGTTGTCTCTACTTTTCGCTGTACCAGAACCATAGTTGTTATGCGAGACGCTATATCCGCCATTAAGACGCACGTAAGGATAGTCGCGGCTCATCGTCGACTTATAGTCAAGTTCTGCCAGGCGGATATTCTGCGATGCCATAAGCATAGACGAGTTATTGCGCAGCATGGCATTGAGCAGTGTATCGAAGACCAGTGACTGGTCGAGCACGATAGAGGTATCACGCACACGTATTCTGCTATCAATATCCTTCACCGCCATCATCTCGTATAGTTTTATGCGCGAAGTTGCGAGCAGCTCATGCTGTTTCAGGCTCTGCGCGCTGTCGGCATTAAAGTCAACCTGAGCCTGCTGCAGGTCGAGTCGGGACGCACTACCGATGGTATAGCGCTCGAGCACAATGCGCAGACGCTCCTTTGAAAGCTTCACAGCATTGCGCAGATTGCGCATTCTGATTCTCTGCTGTACAAAATTATAGTATTCTGCTGTCAGATTAGCTACATAGTCTTCTATTGTTATGCGTGTCTGTGTTCTGCTTTGACGTTTCAGTTCCTGCAGGCGTCGGTAGTTTGTCTGTATCTTGAATCCGTCGAAGATGGTCCATTCGGCATTGATGCCAGCTGACAGACCATGATCGAGCGAGTTGCCAGTTTTCGTCACTATGCCATCCTGACGTGCCTTTGTATTGCTCCCGTAATAAGAACCGTCGTAACCGGCATTGGCACTAATAGTAGGAAGATATCCGGCATTAGCGCGTGTAGCGTTATTGTCAGCCTGACGTTCTTCGTTTCTGACTATTCGCAAGTCGTAATTATTTTGTAGTCCCGCCTCAATAAACTGCGACAGCGAACCATCAATCACGCCCTCTGAATTATCTTGGGCGAACGAGACGTCTGGCAAGAGCATCAGAGTCAGCAGTGCGATTATCGATATATGTCTCATTGGTGTCATTGATTTTGGCGTTTAATATTCTGGTTAGTAGAAACAAATGAGTATATGGCTGGCACAATAAACATTGTAAGAACCGTCGAGAAGAGCATTCCTCCTACAACTGCCGTGCCCATTGCTATTCGTCCGTTACATCCTTCGCCTGTAGCAAACATCAGCGGCAAGAGTCCAAGAACAGTAGAAACACTCGTCATAAGGATTGGGCGCAGACGTTGAACAGACGCCTCCTTTATAGCTGTCATCTTATCTTCGCCCGCCTGCTGTCGCTGATTAGCAAACTCAACAATCAGAATACCATTTTTAGCCACCAGTCCGATAAGCATTATGATACCTATCTGACTATAAATATTCATTGTCTGACCGCCGACTGACATGAAAATCAGCGCACCGCATACGGCAAGCGGCACCGTAAGCATGATGACAAACGGGTCTTTGAAACTCTCAAACTGCGCTGCAAGAATGAGGTAGATGAGTATGAGGGCAAGAGCAAAGGCAAACATCAGGCTGGAAGAACTCTCACGAAACTCCTTTGAATCGCCTGAGAGAGCTGTGCGGAATGTGTCGTCGAGAGTTTCCTTTGCAATCTTATCCATTTCGTCGAGACCCTCTCCGATGGTTTTTCCCTCAGCCAGTCCTGCAGAGATAGTAGCCGATACGAAGCGGTTATAGCGATAAAGCTTTGGCGGCGCAATGCTCTCTACAAGGTCGACAAGATTCTCCATCTGTATCATCTTGCCGTCATCTGAGCGCATATATATAGCCTTAAGGTTTGTCGGATCGTTACGCTGCTGGCGGTTAATCTCGCCAACGATTTCGTACTGTTTGCCATTCATATAGAGATATCCCATACGCTGACCGCTCAATCCATACTGCAGAGTCTGCGCAATATCTCTTGTGCTTACACCCATCAAGTTAGCCTTTTCACGGTTTACGCTAAGTCTTACCTCTGGCTTAGAGAATTTCAGGTCGACATCTGCCATCTGGAATGTAGGATTGTCGTATACCTTCGCCATAAACTCTGGCAAGACTTTCTGAAGTTTCTCTATATTTGTGGCCTGGAGGACATACTGCACAGGCATTGAGCCACGTCTTCCGCCGAATGTACTCTGCTGCTGTACGAAGGCACGTGCATCGGTTTTCTGGCGCACAGCTTTCGATAATTGCTCCGCCACATCCATCTGCGAGTAGTCTCTCTCCTTCATATCCTTCAGCGTAATCTGTATATTGCCCGAACCATCTGACACTCGTGCTGTTATAAATGCGGCATCAGGCATAATAGAGTCAGCAAGCGCATTGATGCTCTCTGTGTAATCACGCATATACTCATAGGTCACACCTTCCGGTCCTGTGGTTCGTATGGTGATGCTTGAGCGGTCTTCAAGCGGAGCCATCTCAGCAGGAATGCTTGTCCAAAGCCAGACGCTGGCAACAAGTGCCACTGCCATCGCAACAATAGCTATGACACGATGGCGCAGGAAAGCATTAAGTCCGCGAGAATAGATATGGTTAAGCCCCTGAAAAAAAGGTTCTGTTTTAGTGTAGAATATATTCTTCTTTTCGCGACGAACAAGCAGCTTCGTTGCAAGCATCGGCGTAAACGTGAGCGCAGCGAAGGATGATATAATAACCGATCCTGCCACTACAAAACTAAATTCGCGGAACAGGCGGCCTGTCTGTCCTTCCATAAAGACAATTGGCAGGAATACCGCTACGAGCGTCACTGTGGTCGATACGACAGCAAAGAAAATCTCCTTAGCTCCCTCTATACCGGCCTCAAAGGGTTTCATCCCTCGCTCTATGCGTATGTATATATTCTCCGTCATCACGATAGCATCATCAACTACCAGTCCGACGGACAACACAATGGCAAGCATAGACAGCACATTGATAGAGAATCCGCACAGATACATCACAAAGAATGCACCGATGAGCGATACAGGAATTACGATACACGGAATAAGTGTCACTCGCCAGTCGCGCAGGAATAGGAAGATGATGATAATTACAAGCAGGAATGCCTCGTATACCGTTGTCTTCACCTCATCAATAGAAGCTCTGATAAAGCGTGTATTATCAAAACCGTAATCAAAGTGCACATCCTCTGGCAGGTCCTTTTTCATTGTCTCCATGCGCTCATGCACGGCATCGGCAATGTCGATATGATTTGCACCAGGCTGTGGAACAACAACTACTCCGACCATCGGCACACCGTTCATCTTCATGTAGCTCTTAATATCGCGCGGAGAGAGTTCGGCACGCCCGATGTCGCTGAACCTGACAAGACGCTTTCCGTCTTCCTTCACAACGAGATTATTGAACTCCTCAGTCGTGTGCATCTGACCCATGGTGCGTATGGTAAGTTCTGTGGTATTACCCTCTATGGAGCCAGATGGCAGTTCGACATTCTCTCTGTCAAGCGCACCCTTTACGTCCATAGGCGTCACACCATAGCCAGACATCTTTACCGGGTCAAGCCATAGTCGCATGCAGTATTTCTTCTCACCCCAGATTGACACGCTTGACACATCAGGGATGGTCTGCAACTGCTCCTTTACTGTAAGGTCAGCTATCTCGCTAAGCTCAAGCAGCGAGCGCTTATCACTCTGTATTGCCACCATAAGTATTGGGCGTGCATCAGCATCTGCCTTCGAAACAGTAGGCGGGTCACAGTCGCGTGGGAGCCATCGCTGTGCTCTCGATACCTTATCGCGTACGTCATTAGCGGCCGTCTCAAGGTCTACAGAGAGTTCAAACTCTACGGTTATTCTGCTCTGTCCCTGCTGGCTGACACTGGTGAGGGAGCGTATGCCTGGTATGCCGTTGATATTCTGCTCGAGCGGTTCTGTTATCTGATTCTCTATAACATCAGCATTAGCTCCTGGATATGAGCACGTTACTGAAATTATAGGATTGTCAATAGACGGATACTCTCTGACGCCGAGCGTCATATATCCTATCCCACCAAACAGCAAGATAATAAGCGTAAGCACCGTGGCAAGTACTGGGCGTCTTATAGACAGTTCGGATATATTCATGTCTTTCGTTGAATTGCTTCTTCTTTTAACATTATTTGCTTATGCTCAGCAGAAAACAGGAAGTCCTTCTATACACTGATTAGGAATGAAGGAATAAAGACGAAAAGATAAAATGCTCTGTCATCTTCCTATTTCTTATTAACATGCGAAAATGGAGTTATAAAAATCACAGTTTATTGTGAGCATATTGACAGTATCTTTTATTTGTGTGCAGTATTATTCTTCACAACATTTACCACTACACCTTGTCCGTTTCGCAACTGCATCGTGCCGCTTATGATGACAGTATCGCCTACGCTTAATCCTCTAAGCACCTGCACTTGGGCATCAGTACGTAAGCCCTTGCTGATTTCTACAGCCTCAGCTTTTCCATTTCGGCATGGGAACACTTTATCAACACCCATCTCTGACACTATGGCCTCACTCGGAACAGCAATAGTACGATCATACTTTCGTGTTGTAAGATTAACATTTACATATCGTCCTGGCATAAGTTTGCGGTCACTATTGGCATACAGAGCACGCACAGTATATGTTCTGGTATCTGTGTCAACATGTGAGTCTGAAGCATAAACAGAAGCATGGCGTGGCGTGAGGTCTCCTTCAGCCGTGAATGTCAGTTCTGTGCCTGGAGGCAGAGTGCCGGCATAACGCTCAGGTACACTAAACTCCACCTTCAGCGGTGCAATTTTTGTTAGTGTAGCTACCTCTGTCGCTGTTGTAGCATAAGCACCTGTACTCACCTTTCTGAGTCCGATAATACCAGAGAACGGAGCACGGAGTTCTGTCTGTGCTATCTGTGCCTTCACACCGTCTATCTCAGCTTTCAGCGCAGAGAGATTTGCTTCAGCTTCTTGAAATGCCTCTTTGCTGACAGCCTCTTTCTCCAGAAGCGCCTTTGCACGATACAGACGGTCCTGCATCAGTTTGAGCTGCGCCTGTTTCTTGCGCAGTTCAGCCTGAAGCGGTGCATCGTTTATCTTTGCCAGCAGCTGACCCTGAGAAACATTAGCACCCTCTCTGAAATAGATATTTGTTATCTTGCCCGATGTTTCAAAGCTAAGGTTCACCTCTTCATCAGGAATCAGTGAGCCACTGACAAAAATACCGTCAGAAAGAGACTGTTCGCTAAGCACTACTGCTCTAACATTAATTGTCTTGGATTGTTTTCCTTTGGCAGCAGACTTATCATCCTTTGCCATGTCTTTGTTCTCATGCGGAGCAAATGCGTTGTATGCCAATGCAGAGAGTATCACACCTATAACCGCAATAATGCCCCATTTAGTGTATTTATTCATATCTCGTATTATTATTATCTTCTTAATAGTATAACGTCACATCTATCCTTTTATTTGACGGACATAACCGTACAAAGATTAACTTCAATGCATGTTTTTCCTTTCTTTTAACGTTTATTTTGTTTTATAGTTGACTCATAGGGCATTATTAAGAGACATAATGCGAAGAAAGAGGGAAAAGGATATGCTGTGGAGAGAAAATATAACAATAAGGCACCGAATGCATCACTTGCTGCACACGGTGCCTTATTATAATATGTATAAGTCTTTTCTTACTTCATAAGTTCGTCAAGGATTGTATAGAAAGCTGGATCCTCGCCCACAACAGTCTTAACGATTTTTCCCTGTGGGTCGATGATTATCTTTGTTGGGAATCCCTGGATGGCATATGTCGTAAGGAGGTCTGACTTGCGAGGGTTATAGACATGCTTCCATGGCAACTCGTGCTTCTTGACAGCGTCGCGCCATTTCTGCTCAGTGTCATTGCAGTCTACACCAAGTATTTCCAACTTATCTGAATACTTGGCATAATAAGCCTTCATATCAGGGAAGCCTTTTATGCACCATCCGCACCATGCACCCCAGAAATCGAGAATAACGTATTTTCCACGCAGTGATGAGAGTGCGAGGTCTTTGCCATCGAGGTCTTTCAGAGTGAAGTCAGGAGCCATCATACCGTCAGCCACTTTCTTAGCAGCCTCCTGACGTGCCTTCTCTGCGTCAATCTGCTTCTGCACTGTTGCCACGATGTCTGAGAAAACACCGTTTTTCACATTATCTGTCAGCAGGAGCATAGCAGCCTCTGCATCATCAGTTTCGTTAAGCAGTGTTGCTGTAAAGTCGTTTGAAGGATTAGCCTTGATATAATCCTTTATGATAGCAACGCGCTTAGCACTGAGTTCCTGATATTTCGGCATCACGCTATTACGGAGTGCCTCTTTATCGCCTCCTGCTGCCACCTTAGCCTCAAAGTCACTGACAAGCGCCTGAATCTCATCAGCAACAGGAGCCACCATTGCTTCATAAGCCGCCATGTCCTTATAGAACTTTGTTCCGCTAACCTTTATGTCAGGAGCAGCTCCCTCTACGATGCCCTGCTCTGAAGGCACGAGATAGAGAGGTATGCGTGTCGGACCGCTAGGTATAGTAACTTCAAAGAAAGCAAGGCGTGCCTTGCTGCCATTGAAAGAATATGTGAACTCGCCGTTCTTTGCCACCAGCGTGTCCTTTCCTTCATAACCGCGCATATTGCTTTTAA
>JAFPAS010000045.1 GCA_017424205.1 Prevotella sp.
GTTCTGACGGAAAGCTTTCTATATCTCTCTCGAGTTACGAACAAGGCATATACGTCATAAAAACAAAAGAAACAACCATTAAAATCGCAAAAAGATGAAACAGCAAATCATGCTAAAAACACTCGCATTATTCTTCTTGACCCTATTCGCTCTTCCTGTGATGTCGCAGGGTATAATCGTCTATAAGAACGACGGCACTCAAATACAGGTGCCATACGAATCGTTAGATAGTATCGTTACATACAAAGCAGTGTCTGAAAACATCACGTTTTCTGTCAATGGTGTTAATTTTACGATGGTGGCTGTAAAAGGCGGAACATTCACTATGGGCGCACCAGATAATGACCCAAATGCCGGATTCTATGAATATCCAGCACATTACGTTACACTCTCTGACTATTACATTGGGGAAACAGAGGTGACACAGGCATTGTGGAAAGCTGTAATGGGTAACAACCCGTCATATTTCAACGAAAATTTGCAGCGTCCTGTAGAAATGATTTCATGGGAAGACTGCCAGATATTTATCAGCAAGCTCAACGAACTGACTGGCGAGGTATTCTCTCTTCCGACAGAAGCACAGTGGGAATATGCTGCACGTGGCGGGAAACAGTCGACGGGTTCTAAGTATGCCGGAAGCAATAGCATAGACAACGTGGCATGGTATAATGACAACAGTTCAAAGGTTGGCATGACACATCCTGACTACGGACCACACTCAGTAAAGACGAAAGCTCCAAATGAGCTTGGCATCTACGACATGACGGGCAATGTTTTTGAATGGTGTGCTGACTGGTATGGCAATTATCCAGAAAATGCAGTAACAAATCCTACGGGTCCAGGCACTGGTGACACACGTGTCACTCGTGGAGGAGGATGGCAGACTCTGCCTGAAAGGTCTTGCGTATATAGTCGCTATAGTCTTTTCGCTACATCAAAAGGAGATGGATACGGACTGCGTCTCGTGCTCAATTCTCCAAAGAAATAGAAAATACACGTTTGCTTTAGACTGCAGAGTATCTTATTGCAACATTTCATTAAATGTATTTTTGTAAATATGGAAAAGAAAACAGGAAAACTACTTATATTTTCCGCACCGAGCGGAAGCGGTAAATCGACCATCGTACAGTGGCTCATGAACGAGCACCCTGAACTGAACATGCACTTCTCTATCTCATGCACAACACGCGCACCAAGAGGCACAGAACAGCATGGCATAGAATATTTCTTCCTTACTCCTGACGAATTCAGAAGCAAGATAGCTGACAATGAGTTCGTAGAGTATGAGGAAGTCTACACTGACACCATCTACGGAACACTGAAGTCGCAGGTGACAAAGCAGACCGAAATGGGCGAAAACGTAGCGTTTGATGTCGATGTAAAGGGCGGATGCAACATAAAGGAGCAGTATGGAGCACAGGCTCTGAGCATATTCATACAGCCGCCGTCGGTAGAAGAACTGCGCCGACGTCTTGTTGGCCGAGCTACAGACTCTCCTGAGGTTATCGAACAGCGTCTGGCAAAAGCTGAATACGAATTGTCATTCGCTCCGAAATTCGATGTTGTAATCGTCAACGACGACCTTGATACAGCCAAGCAGGAGGCATTAAGCATCATCACACGCTTCCTCGACTTGTAGCAATAGACACACCTTCAGTATTGTCAAGAAAGTACAGATGCAGCATGGCATTGACACTTTCTTGACAGGAGAGAATGCACAAAAGAAGCTGCAAAAACAACCAAGGCAGCAAACTGACATAACAACAGCAAAAAACAAGGTTTTTTACAACATGCTGTTGCAAAGCAGTTTACAGCAACCAGTAAACAAAAAGACATTTCACAAGAACGCAAGAGGCTGCGAATTGGAAGCTAAAAGACTGCCGTTCATAACGCAATGAAGTGCTTTTCATGATGCCATCTTATGGTTTTCGCGGTATAAAAAACTGCATTTCATCGCCAAAGTGGGCAAATTAAGGTTCTCAAAACAGCAAAAGATATTGTCTTTTACCCTAAAACCGAACAAAACTACCGTTAACTTGTATAGACAAAAAAGTATCAGCCGCGTATGAAAATTGGACTTTTCGGAGGTACATTTGACCCTCCTCACATAGGACATATAGAACTGGCGGCATCGCTGCTGGAGCAGACTGGACTTGACAAAATATGGTTTCTCGTCACGCCGCAGAATCCATGGAAGCAGGGACGTGCGCTCTCTTCTGACCATCATCGCTATGCAATGGTAGACATTTCGCTCAGAGAGAAACCCGGACTGGAAGCATCTGACTACGAATTCGGCATGCCAAAACCGACATACACCTACAAAACGTTGCGCAGCCTGCGGTCGTCATTTCCTGACGTAACCTTTGCGTTGATTATAGGCGGCGACAACTGGGCGTCGTTCGATAAATGGGCTGAGTATGAAGAGATTCTGCATAACCATCCTGTGATAGTCTATCCTCGACCCGGATGCCCGGTAGAGACTCCCGAAGCTGTCAGACAGATTATTGTCGAGAACAGTGCGCCTGACACCATTCTGCCGCATATAGAGATTGCTGAAGGAAAAGTATACGATATCAGTAGCACAGAGATACGCCGCAAGGTAGCACAGGGCACAAGCATCGACGGGCTGGTAATGCCTGGCGTTGAGACATATATAAACGACTACGCACTATATGCTGAAACCAAACAGCATAAGGTGTGAACATTAGAAGTCTATCAGGCGCTTAGTGTCTGGCAGATGCCATTTCACAACATCATATAACCTGAAGAATCAGAAGCTATGCCAAACTGGAAGAAAATACTTACTACACCGATAGCGAAGAATGCAGAATTCTTTGTCTTCATGTATGCCTTAGGCATGGTGGCAGCAGTCTGCACCGTGAATTTCCAATGGAAACAGCGTCTTTACGAGCATTCATGGTGGGAACTGGCTTTGTGGCTCTATGCCATCGCTGCGTTGCTGGCAGTTTTGCCGAAGATCGTGCGCCGCATCGCACGCGGCATAATATACATCGTGGCATATACAGTAGCAATCGTAGACGTATATTGCTTCGTGAAATTCGAATCAGCCTTGAACCCGTCAATACTCATGCTCGTCAACGAGACCGACCCGCGAGAGGCTGGAGAATTTTTCTCTTCGTATGTCACACCCGACCTTCTGCTGACTAATGTAGGCTGGGTGTTGCTTGTGTTGCTTGTGCATCTGCAATGGACTGTGCACAGGAAAATAAAGCGTCCTGCAGCACTCTACATGACGGAAGAGCGTATATCGGCATGGATGGGCAGACGTTCTCTGCTGTGGAGTTGTGCCGTGGCAGCCTTGCTAGTCACTTCTGCATGCTTCAGCCATAAGAATCTGAAGGAATTGTATGTACTGATGAGCAAGAAAACACTTGGCGAAGTGGAGCATAAGCTGACAGAAAAAGACCGTGGCAATCAGTTCCTGCCAATGTATAGGCTGGCTTTCAGCATACGGGCTAACAATCTGGCAGCACAGCAGATAGATATTCTGCATGATGTGGCAGGCAAGGTAACAGTAGACAGTTGTTCGTTTACGTCTCCCGAGATAGTGCTGATTATCGGTGAAGCATACAACAAACGCCATTCGCAACTTTACGGATACGAATACGAAACCACACCGCGCCAGCTACAACTGGAGAAAGAAGGCTCGCTCGTAAAGTTTGACGATGTTGTAGCACCATGGAATCTTACAAGCTATGTCTTCAAGCATTTCATGTCGACCTATACCGTTGGCGACAGCGGGGCATGGTGTGACTATCCGCTCTTCACGCAGGTTTTCCGCCGTGCAGGTTATCATGTGTCATTCCTGACCAACGAATTTCTGCCAAAGGCGAAACAGGCTGTGTATGACTTTAGCGGTGGATTCTTCCTGAACGACCCTGTTCTCTCCAACCTGCAGTTTGACTCACGCAACAAGAAACTGCACATATTCGACGAAGGGCTATTGCACGACTATCGCCAGATGTCTGAAGAGCGGCAGCAGAAAGGTGATACGCTGCAGCGCGGAAACCTGACTATTTTCCATCTTATCGGACAGCATCAGGACTACAGAATCAGATGTCCGAAGTCGAAAAGACACTTCACTGTTGACGACTATGCTGACCGAACAGACCTGAAGCCACGCTGGAAGCGCAATCTGTGCAACTATGATAATGCAACTCGCTATAACGACTCTATCGTGACAGAGATGATACGGTTATTTGAGAATAAGGATGCCATAGTCATATACATGCCTGATCATGGCGAGGAAGTTCATTCTCGACAGCTGCCACACTTCTCTGGACGCATGCACTCAACAAAAATCATAAAGCGACTGGCACGCGAAGAATTCGAGATTCCATTCTGGATTTGGGCATCAGACAAGTATCGAACAAATCATCCTGACGTATGGCAGGAAATAAGACAGGCTTCCAGCCGTCGATACATGACCGATGCGCTGCCTCATCTGCTGATGTATCTTGGTGGCATACACTGCCAGTATTATAACCCCGAACTCAATATCCTTTCGCCAAAGTATAACGAACAGCGTCCGCGAATACTGAAAAACCAGGCTGACTATGATGTCCTTATGGCGCAATAAAGATTACTGCGCCGACTGTCTATAACAGACGGTAATATGACACAGAAATAAATATAACGGATTTTTACCAAAAGAGAAATAACAGTATGCTAATCACACGACAGCAATCTGCCGCCATGCGCGGCATCGCCATCCTTGGCATCGTGCTTCACAACTACACACACTGGTTGCGGCCGATGGTCAAGGAGAACGAATTCACCTTCAGCCAATATAATGCTGACCGGCTGCTTGCTCTGCTGGCAGAACCGTCATGGGATATATTCGCACATCTTTTTTCGTTCTTCGGCCATTATGGTGTGCCGGTATTCCTATTTCTCAGCGCATACGGTCTGGTAGTAAAGTACGAACGCCCGGCATACACGACGGGCGAGAAACCCGTAGCGGCAAAACCGCAGCAGAGCGCATGGAAATTCATTGCTTCGCACTATAAGAAACTATTCGTAATGATGGCAGTAGGCTACTCTGCCTTCGTGCTTGTCGATTACATGACACCACGTCCACGGCATTATGAGTTTGGCGATGTAATATGCCAGCTTCTGATGATAAACAATCTGAACCCTACACCAGACAAGGTCATCTGGCCCGGACCATTCTGGTATTTCGGACTGATGGTGCAGATATACATCGTCTATCGTCTGGTGCTCTATTGCGGGAAAGGGTCTATCTCGGGACGGCTGTCAAAGCGTGGCTCAACAATGCTTGCCGTTGCTATACTTGCTGTAACATTGTTTGCCCAGCTGTTCTTCGACCCAACCGGCACGTCGCTCAATTGGTATCGATATAACTGTTTCGGCGCTCTGCCGGTATTTATCTTCGGACTTCTTTTCGCACGCAATATCTACGCAAAAAAGACAGCTTCATGGCAATACGCACTATTCGCCATGCTCGCTGCTGTTATGTGTGTAGCTCTGAGCACAGACTTCTTCATGTGGATTATAGCGCCATTCTTCGTGTGCATCAGCGTATTCTGCCTTGTTAAGAGTCTGCCACAGATAACGGTCAAGACATTGGCATGGGTGGGCAATATCTCTGCCGCCATGTTTGTATGTCACGCTATTACACGAAAGGTGCTCATACCAATATCACATCGCGGCGATATATATGCAGGTCTGATGCTATATCTCGTGTCGACCATTATACTCGCTGTCATCTTCGACCATATTATAAAGCTGATAATGAAACGATAAAGCCAAAGGCTTCGACAACACGAGCAGTGAAAAGTCGCACGTAGCACGGTGTCGTCGTGCCGTGCGGGTCACGATTAGCGAGTGTGTTGTCAAACCAAGCGAAAGCTCTTACCATTTGGTGCGCGGACAGCGAAAGCTGGCAACGGAAACGTCAACGATAACGATAACCATTAACCATTAAACCATAAATCTCATAACCATGGACCAAACAATCTTTTTTTACTACCTCGCTGTAATAGCGATACTATTAATTGTTTTACTATTCACATACCGATGGATACAGAAATATAATGCGAACAGCAAATGCGCTACAGAAATAATCATTGATGCAGTAAAAGAATACAACGAACCATTAGATGTCATCATGCCTGCATTCAGCACGACACTGCGTAACTTCGCAGAGGTGACACTATACCCTGATTTTATCATACAGGGAGACCTGAAGATTCTGCGTGACGACATAGAGTGTGTAACGTTCAACAACTATGCCCCTGCAGAAATGCCAAACGAGTATCAGGTGATTATCAAGAGTGCAGCTGATCCGCAAACTATAATAACTATCCCCGTAGGCGACGACCTGCACTATGCTGCCTCACTAACCGAACGCATAAAAGAACTATACATCGTCTGACCGGCAGGAAACACCCCACATTAAAAACGAAACGCAGGCAGCGCACAGCAAACAATACAACACCCTAAAACAAAGACTATGAAACTAAAAGATATCGAACTGAAGAACATCAGCAAGTTCCGAGCAGAGCATATGGGTCTCGCCATGATATTCATTGTGCTGTTTCATGTGAGTCTTCCACGGTCCGACGCATTCTTCGGACTGAGGCGCATGGGCAACATCGGCGTTGACATATTCATGTTCCTCTCAGGCATCGGGCTGTGGTATTCATGGGTAAAAAGCCAGGCACACGATTCGGGATTCATCAGGAAATGGTGCAAATTCTATTGGCGACGGCTGCAACGCGTCTATCCAGCATGGATTGTCATAGCATCTCTGTATTACATCCCACGCTTCCTCAAGTACGACACACACACTGCGGCACAATGGGTAGATCTCTTCGGCGATATACTCATAAACTGGGGATTCTGGCAGCATGACGAACTAACCTTCTGGTATGTACCAGCCATCATGATGCTCTACGTCATTGCGCCGCCATATATGGAGATGATAAGGCGGTGCGGCGTATACCGATGGATGGTTATTCTTCCGCTGATGTGGTGCATAATCACGCAGTATGTCACACCTGTTCATCAGGCGGTCGGTCATATCGAGATATTCTGGAGCCGCGTACCGATATTTCTTCTCGGAATAAACATAGCCGAAAGCATACGCAGCGGACAGCGCATAGACGGCAAGGCGATATGGATGATTCTGTTGCTTTTTGCTGTAAGTTTGAGTGCCTGTCTATGGCTTGAGCAGATGCGCCATGGCCGCTTCCCGTTATTCCTTGAGCGTATGCTATACATACCGCTTACAGTGACACTGCTACTGTTGCTGACGCGTATGCTTGAGCATACCCCACGCTGGTTTAATGCCGCGATGATATGGATTGGAGGCATATCACTTGAGGTCTACCTCATACACTCTGAGTTTGTGCTAAAGCCTCTTTCGCGACTTCATCTCGGATATTGGCCTACATTCTTCATTACCATAGCTATCGCTTTCCCTGCCGCTTTTCTGCTGCAGAAAATTCTGAAAAAGATAATATAAAAACAGAAAAGTGAAAACGATAACGACAAAGCCGAAGGCTTCGCCAGCTTGAGCAGCGAACGTCAAACGAAGCACGGCATAGTCGTGCCGTTTGGGGCGCGAACAGTGAATGCTGGACAAAGCCGAAGGCTTCGCCAGCTTGAGCAGCGGACGTCAAACGAAGTACGGACGCAGTTCGTACCGTTTGGTGCGCGAACAGCGAATGCAGGACAAAGCCGAAGGGTTCGCCAGCTTGAGCAGCGGACGTCAAACGAAGTACGGACGCAGTTCGTACCGTTTGGTGCGCGAACAGCGAATGCTGGCAACAGACGA
>JAFPAS010000046.1 GCA_017424205.1 Prevotella sp.
ATAACATGCTATGGTTTAGCGTCTTCGTTACCATGCATATAGTGTGCAGAAGGGTGCAGCTATCAGATAAAATGAAAACCGGAAAGTGAAAACCATTGCGCTTCAGGATGGGCTTGAGATTTGTCGCCTGCGACCCTTCAAACGCATTGTTGCTGTCGCCGTAGGCGGTGCAACAGATATTATGCGCTTGAAAACCTTTTTGGTGAAAGCCTTTAAAACAAAAAAAATCCTCAACCGAAGTTGAGGTTTTGCGCTTCAGGATGGGCTTGAGATTTGTCGCCTGCGACCCTTCAAGCGCATTGTTGCTGTCGCCGTAGGCGGTGCAACAGATGTTATGCGCTTGAAAACCTTTTTGGTGAAAGCCCTATAAAACAAAAAACCTCAACCGAAGTTGAGGTTTTGCGCTTCAGGATGGGCTTGAACCAACGACCCCCTGATTAACAGTCAGGTGCTCTAACCAACTGAGCTACTGAAGCAGTTTTGTATGTTAGCAGTAAACTATTTGTTTATTGCGGGTGCAAAGGTACGGTGTTTTTTTTAAACGTGCAAATATTTTGGCGATTTTTTTTACTTTGGCATTAAAAAAACCTTATTTTTCTGTTTTTTTCTTGCTTATACATTAATCATAATAAAAAAAAATCGTATCTTTGCACACATTAAGACGCTATACTTTTGTTATGCTAACGAGGGTAAAGTCTGGCAACTAAAATTAATAATACGGAACAAACAATATGAAAAAAATAATATTTGCATTCTTTTTGTCGTTCTCGCTGGCAGCGAGTGCCGACACAGTCGATTCGCTGACACGTGATGATCATAATCTTGAAGCGGCGAAACAGCTTGAGTTATTTGCTGCGGTATATCGCAATCTCGATATGGTCTATGTCGATAGCCTCGACCCCAAGCAGACAATAGAGGCAGGTATAAAAGGCATGCTGCGCTCGCTCGACCCATACACAGAATATTATCCGCCGGCTGACGCCAAAGAACTAAAGTCGATGATTACCGGCAAGTATGGCGGCATCGGCTCTGTTGTGAGTTTCAACGTGCGTGATAATGTCACTATCATCAGCGAACCTTATGCTGGCATGCCAGCACAGGAGGCAGGGCTGAAGAAAGGCGACCAGATTATAGCCATCGATGGCGAGGATATGAAGGGCAAGACCACATCCTATGTGTCAGACCATCTGCGTGGCGATGCCGGCACAAGCTTCATGCTCACCATACAGCGTCCGGGAGAGAAAAAGCCAAGGAAGATAAAGATAACACGTCGTGCCATACAGCTGCCAGCCATACCTTACTACGGAATGCTGACAGACTCTGTGGGATATATCAAGCTCGATCAGTATACCGAAGACTGCTCTGCCCACTTCCGCAATGCTCTCGTCATGCTGAAGCGTAGCGGCATGAAGAATCTGGTTATCGACCTCCGCAACAATACGGGCGGTTCGCTCAGCGAGTCAGTGTCTATACTTAATATGTTCCTGCCAAAGGACGTGAAGCTCGTTAGTACAAAGGGCAAGTTAGAGAGAGCCAATACTGAATATGTCACACGACAGATGCCGGTAGACACGATTATGCCTATCGTCTGTCTGGTGAATAACGGTACAGCGTCAGCCGCAGAAATCACGAGCGGCGTGCTGCAGGACCTCGACCGTGGCGTCGTAATTGGTACGAAGACCTTCGGCAAAGGCCTTGTGCAGGTTCCGCTGTCGCTGCCATACAATGCCAATGTTAAGGTGACATCATCACACTACTACATACCGTCAGGCCGCTGCATACAAGCCATCAACTATAAGCGCGACGGAAAGGAAGAGGTGGCTGACTCGCTGAAGCGCGAGTTTAAGACACGCAACGGACGCATAGTGCGAGACGGCGGCGGCATTACGCCAGATATCGTGCTAAAGAACGATACACTGCCGAATATTGTCTACTATATGCAGACACCGGCACTCGACTCGACAAATGTCATGACAGACTACATAGCTGAGTATCAGCGCACACATAAGCAGATAGCGCCAGCAAAGAGCTTCCGCCTGACCGACGAGGAGTATGCTGACTACTGCCAGCGTGCCATCGATGCAAAATTCAAGTATGACCGCATCAGCAGCTCGTTCCTCAGCGAACTGAAGAAGGTGGCAAAGATGGAGGGATATTATGACCGTGCCAAGGCTGAGTTTGACGCTTTAGAGAAGAAGCTGGAGCACGACCTTGCTGCCGAAATGAATTTCCACAGCAAGGAGATACGCATGGCGCTTGAGCACGACATCGTGACGTGCTATCACTATCAGGCTGGAGGCATAGAATACTCGCTGCAGCACGATAATCAGGTGAAAGAAGCCATAGAGCTGCTTAACGACCGAAAGCGATATGACAGCATACTCCTTCCGCAGAGTAAGGAGGATTAGTTGAAAGTTGAAAACAGAAAACTTTCATATTTCATCTATACAAGTCAAGTGAAACTTGCATAACAGTACAAACACAAGGTGCGGGAAGACTGAAGCCAGACCAGGTAAATCTTAGGCATAGAGCATCTGCCCGCAGAAGAAAACACAACAAAATATGTGCGGAATAGTAGGATACATCGGTACGCGCCCAGCCGCTCCGATGCTTATTAAGGGGCTGCATCAACTTGAATACCGCGGATACGACTCGGCAGGCATAGCCCTTAATCATGAAAACAACCAGCCTTTTATTATATATAAGGAGAAAGGCAAGGTAAGCAATCTTGAGACAGCAGTCATAAACGACCAGCCTGCAGCTACAGTAGGCATAGGCCACACACGATGGGCTACGCATGGCGAGCCTTCGACAACCAATGCTCATCCGCATCTGTCAATGAGCGGTGAAATCGTCATTGTGCATAACGGCATAATCGAAAACTACAAGGAGCTGAAGGAACAGCTGGAGCGTAAGGGATATATATTTAAGAGTCAGACAGACACTGAGGTGCTCTGCAATCTCATCGACTATGTATATCAGCGCAATGGCAGACAGCTTATGGCTGCCGTGTCACGTGCTCTCTATCATGTCATCGGAGCATACGCCATCGTGGTCATGGAGTGCAAGGACAGCAGCCATGTAGTGTGTGCACGCAAGGCGTCGCCGCTCGTTATTGGTGTCAGCGAAGACAATACAGAGTATTTCATCGGCAGCGACGCAACGCCGATGGTTGAATATACGAAACGTGTGGTATATCTTGACGACGGACAGATAGCCGACGTGCGCAGAGGTGAAGATATAAACCTCATAAACCTTTCTGACCATTCAGCTGCAGATGTCAATGTCAAGGAGATAAACCTCGATATCGCAGCACTGAGCAAAGGCGGATATCCGCACTACATGATAAAGGAAATCTTCGACCAGCCGCGCTGCATGCGCGACTGCATGCGAGGACGTATTGTGCGTGTGCGCGACTATAGCGGCAATGGCGAACACTATGAGGTGCATCTTTCTGCTCTCAAAAACTTCAAGGCGAAACTCATCCGTGCACGCCACGTCATCATCGTTGCCTGCGGAACATCATGGCATGCCGGACTCATTGGCAAGCATCTCATAGAGCAGATGTGCCGCATCAGAGTGGAGGTGGAGTATGCCTCAGAATTCAGATACTCTAACCCTGTGGTCGAGAAAGACGACGTAGTCATAGCCATAAGCCAGAGCGGAGAAACAGCCGACACGCTTGCCGCCATACAGCTGGCTAAGGAGAAGGGCGCACTCGTCTTCGGCATTGTCAATGGCGTAGGCAGTAGCATTGCCAGAGAAACCGATACGGGTATATACATACATGTCGGACCAGAGATTGGCGTAGCATCGACAAAGGCGTTCACAGGACAGGTGACTGTGCTTGCCATGCTGGCGCTGGCGCTCGGAAACGCCTTAGGCACAATAAGCGAAGAGGAATACCAGCAGACATGCCACGAACTCACAGTCATTCCAGACAAGATAAACCAGATTCTGGAGCAGAATGACAGAATTAAAGAGCTCTCAGCCATGTTTGCCGACCGCAATAACGCCCTCTATCTTGGCCGCGGATTTAATTATCCTGTAGCGCTCGAAGGTGCGCTGAAACTGAAGGAAATCAGCTACATTCACGCCGAAGGTTATCCTGCGGCAGAGATGAAGCACGGACCGCTGGCGCTTGTCGACGAACACATGCCTATCGTCTTCGTGGCTACACACCAGGGACAATATCAGAAAATCATCAGCAATATGCAGGAGGTGCAGAGCCGTAAAGGCCGCATACTCGCCATAGTGAGCGAAGGCGACAGCGTGGCAGGCCGTATATGCGAGCATGTCATCGAAATCCCGCACACGCTTAATGCCCTTGTGCCGCTCCTCTCGGTCATTCCGATGCAGATGCTGGCATATCATGTGGCGGTGGCAAAAGGGCTGAATGTCGATATGCCTCGCAACCTCGCCAAGTCAGTGACGGTAGAGTAGGGGAAGGAGAAAGGATTAAAGGTATGATAAATGCGTTCAATCAACAAACGATAGAGTCTTTGGCTTATTATGTTTATGCCTTAGTCGATCCGAGAGATAATAGGATTTTCTGCATCGGGAAATAGCAATTAGTTAATATATTGATATTCAACACATTAGTAGATTTGATACAAATCAATAATTTTAAGTATAAATCATCTGCTAATGCGTTGAATAACAATCGGATAGGATAGTTTTGCAATTAGAATAAGTAAAGTGCTAAAATTCAATTTTGTCCCCCGGTTGTGCCCCAGACACTCGAGGGACTTAATTTTTTGTCCCTTTTATGTCCCTCGGGCTCTTCGGGGGACAAAATGATCATTTTCAAGGCATAAAACACAGAAATACAAGAATCTACAACTAAAAATCTATGAAAATATTTAGCAAATAGATGAATGTATTTGTATATGATATATGTTTTCTTGTATAAATCTTTGTCCCCCGACAATATATTCAGAATTTTCCTATTGAAATTAAATCAGTGGCGATCCATAAAGTATTTCATTTAATTATATTCTTATTTTATTGATTTCTGACTGAATTCGATCTAAAAATAAAGACGCGCGCGCTCCATCCATTTGGGTATGGTGAAACTGAAAAGAAACAGTTAGAGTAGTTTTAAACCATGTGCGCTTGTACTTGCCCCAAATCATAAATGGATTGTTGAATATCCCGCTATACATACCCACCGCACCGTCAATCTCATATTGTGCCAATGCGGAAGTCCCAATCACCATGCTCTGATGAGAAAGATCGTGGTTGGTGCAACTCTTAGCAGTTTCTCTGGTTAAACATAAGTAGTCATTATTGAATTGCTGTAAATTAACACTGAATGGGAGGTCACACGAACTCACTTCGCCTGCACTATTGGCAACTATGGTATTTACTGCTATGCTGTCTTTCCC
>JAFPAS010000047.1 GCA_017424205.1 Prevotella sp.
AAAAAAAGTGCGTTTTTGCAGATTTTATGGGTTTCTTTGCAAAAAAGCAGTCCCCGGTCTGTCCCCCGAATAAACTTTTGTCCTTCGGAATGATTCTGTAATGCACTGAATGCTAATAGATTAAATTCGGCATTTTACATTCTGTGTGGGCAAATAAAAACTCTGCATCGGAAAGGGGAAAGGAAATAGGGTTTTCCAACATGCGAAAGATGCCTTAAACGATAATGACCAAAGTCTTAAACTTGATATAATAAGAAGCATTTTAAGAGAAGGCAAACAAGTCGGTCTCTACATTTTACGTCATAATCTGACTGAGGAGACTGCGTATGTTGTAGAATCTGTGCTTATTGACTTGCTGACATATAGCAAGTTTAACAAGACAAATCTTTTGGCAAATATTGTTGCTGGTCACCATCAATGGGACGAGGGCATTAAAGATGTCAATGAGATTGATTCTATATATAACTGTAAGAAAATGGAAGGAAATCAAAGTGAAACATTGCTTTTAGTTAGTCTAAACAAAAGTTTTGACCAGGCAAAAGCTGATGGAGTGTATCGCAGACTTGACATTTACGAGGCTACTCGCAAGTATTGGAAAATCGGAAAGAATGCACCTCAAGAGATTAAATATGTGCTTGGTGTATACAAGGGTATTGTCCGCAGTGTAATAGAAATCACGTCTTGGAAATGGACAGATGTTGCGGAAGATGGTACGAAATTTAAGTCTGAACGATGCATTTTTGAAGGCAAACTACTCAATGACTCTGAATATCTAAATAAAGATGTTTCTGACTATCCTTTTGGCAGTGGAGGAGCTATAAGATACATTAGAAAGTAAAACCTAATTTAGATTTTATGAATCTGCCTCACAACAGAACACATGATTGAACACCTTATACATCCGCTGGTGTGCGAACGGTTTCGCACCGATGCTCGTTATCGTGAGGGACACTTGCGAGTGGTCAACGCACTGCCCGCAAGGCGTGTAGCGGGACTCCATTCGCCAGAAACAAAAATGTTGGCGAAGCAACTCTCGGCGGGTGCCAGTGTCGTCATGTCTGACGGGCGGCAGCACGTCTGCCGTAACGGAGCGCAACTGATAAGTTGTTTTGAGGAAGAGTCAAGCGGTTCTTTGTGTTACGAAGAGACCGTCATCTGGGGCTATCTCATAAATCTTGAGAAATGCTCGCTCGATGCTCGTCTGGCTATGCTTGCCCGCTATGTTCCTGTGCTCGACAATTGGGCTGTGTGCGACTCATATTGCGCCCACGCAAAATGGATGCAGCGTGCCGACAGAGAGGCGTTGTGGGAGTTTCTGCATCGGTGGTTCCGCTCAGAACGTGAGTTTGAGGTGCGTTTTGCCATTGTCGTCTCGATGTCATATTTCCTCTGTGAAGAATGGCTGGAAAGAGTTTTCGAGCAAATCAACGCTATTGATTTCGCACGCATCAAGTCAGACTACACGACTGTCAAATCTAAGCCGGTGCATGCCCAGCAAGGCACTGTGCAGGGCACAGAGCCATATTATGTGCGCATGGGTGTCGCATGGCTGTTAGCAACAGCCTTGGCAAAGTTTGCTGACCAGACCCGTACTTTCGTCCGTTCGTCAGCCTTGCCAGCCGATGTCATAAAGTTGTATGTACGCAAGGCTCGTGAGTCGTTCCGCACGCGAATGGTTGAGGCGTTGTGATACAGAGGCAGATATTTAGACCACAGCATAAGTTTACAAAATGTAAGGCACTGAATGATAGCGTCATTCAGTGCCTTACGTATTTTAATATGTATTATCTTGCCGTGTCATTCAGTGTTTCCTGCAAAACTGCTGATTCTGAAAGAAAAACGTTAGCATAGAGCCTGCTTTTCTTTACAGATAGTCAGTATGGTGCATGAGCATTCAGATGAATGCTGGCAGATTGTTTTCTTGTATATACAATTCGGTTTTCCCGTGTTCGCCTGCAGGCCGGTCTTGTTGTCAAAACTCTGTTTTTCCAAGACCGGAGTGTCTGTATTTTCCTTCAGCCTTAGAAAATTCTGCCGCAGAGAGTAAGTTTCAGCACAGGGTAAACCACCATCTTGTCGAGAATCTCCACGAGGTCGTTGTCTACTTCGCCCTTTATTGCGCTATTGATATTGCCTATAGCATTATCAGCGATAATGTTTGGTGTGCCGTGGAATTGTGCGCCCAGTTCTATGCGCATTCCGATGCGCTTGCCTGGTGTGTGGCGGCCGAATCCCAGTCCGACGTATGGACGAACCTTGCTAACCTCTACGCGTCCTGTAGCATTACCGTTTCTGTCGATTGGAATGCGTGTCTCGTCGTCGATGTTGATGTAGTAGTTGCCCTCATATTTTCCCATATCGCTGAGCTGGTTGATATATTTCTCAGCCTCGTCACTATGTCCGCTGAGTGTAGCGAGTTTCTCTCCGCCGAATGATGCGCCTGCACTTAGGAAGAACGAGCTGCTGTTAGGGAATGGATAGAAGTCGAGTTTCACGTCGAATGTGGTGCGCTTGAGTGATGCGTCGATATCAAGGTCGCTGCTCACTCTGTGTCCGTGGAATTCACCCTCAACATCGATATCCTCTGTGATGTTAATTCCAGGCACGAAGTTAACGCCCGCTCTGAGTGAGAGATATTTGCTGAAGCATGTTGAGATGTCAACGCTGACACCTTCTGTGCCAGCACCTACGCCAAGCGAGAGATGGTTAGCTACTCCGTAGAACTCCTTTTTCTCTTGTGCATTTGTTGCTTGTGCCAGAGCCATAAGGCCGATGATGGCGATAAATAGTTTTTTCATGTGTTTTATATTTAAGGGTTAAAGTTTTATTGTTAAGGTGTGATGCCTGTCACATAGTCAACAGCCTTTCTGTATCACTTATGCGAAGTGCTGCAGGTTCTGCATCTCCGGACGCAGTTCGCCGCTCTCTATGCGGTGTATGATGCTTACTACGGCATCGTTCATCGGTGTTGGCACGCCGCATTTTCTTCCTGCCTCGCACACCACGCCGTTGATGGCGTCAACCTCCGTCAGCTTGCCTTTCTCAATGTCCTGTAGCATGCTGGCCTTCAGTCGTGCGTGCTTGCGTATGGCTATCGGTATGATGAAGAACGAGAAAGCCTTCTTCACAGCATTCTTATAGTCGAGTAGTCGCACGATGTCCTTGCCCTGCACAGGCTCTATGCGTATGCCAGATGCTGCGCACACGTCGATGCATTCCTTTATTATGCGCTGCACTATGCGTCGTGACTGTCTATTGCCAGCTGCTTCGCCGAATGTGCATCCGAGCACAGCACTCATGCCAGAGAATGCCGCATTGATGAGCAGCTTGCTCCATCGTGTACCGATGAAATTGTCGTCTATATCCACTCTGCCCATCATTTCGAGCAGACGTTTCACCTCGTCGAAATGCTTATGTCGCTGCGGTGTCAGTGTTCCGATGGAGAATGTGAGGCTGTCAGGTGCGCTGGTCAGTTCGCATTCGCCTCCGCTCTTCATTGTTGCTCCCCATGCCACGGTGCATCCGATGACACGCTCTTCGCCCACTATTTCGCCTACGAGCATTTCCGGTATGCCGTTCTGCATCGTAACGATTACGCCGTCGTCGGCGAGGAAAGGTTTGAGGAACGTCACCACCTCGCGGTTGTGCTGCTGTTTTGTCAGCAGGAAGATGATGTCGTATGTTCCGGTCATTTCGTCAGGAGTCAGCGCAGTCACTTTCTGTGTGAACGATACAGTGCCTGTGATGCGTGCTCCGTTGGTTCGAAGAGCTTCGATGTGAGCCTTGTTTCGGTTGATAAGGTCGATGAAACCGCCGTTTTTTGTTATGTATGCGCCGAGTATTGTGCCGAGAGAGCCGGCGCCGTATATGGCTGTTCGCATGAGAGGATAGATGTTTTGTGATTAGCAGATATTCCGGGCAGGGTGTCTGTTCCGGGTGAGATGTGTATTATGAAATAACGGAAACCGGCATGTGCAGCATGCAGATTTCCGTTATCCTTTATTTGTCAGTATTATAGCAGTGCCTGTATCTCTGCGTCGACGTCCTTTATCTGTATGTCGCGCTTCACAGGAGCACAAGTGCGATCGAGAAGGAAGTAAGTTGGGATGGCCTGCACGTTGTATGTGCTGACAGATGTTCCAGTCTTGTCGTAGACGCTTATCCATGGCAGCGCAGCTACAGAAGTCTTCCAGAAGTGCTCGTTAGTGCCTACAGCCACCTGGAAAATTTCCAGACCCTGAGCATGGAACTTGTTATAGAGTCGGCGCAGTTCCATGATTCGCTCTGTTGAGTTGTCTGCCTCGAATGTGTGGAAGTCAAGCAGAACCACCTTTCCCTGCAGTTCAGAGAGTTTTCTTGTAGCACCCTTGTTGTCTATGAGTTCGAGATCGATGATGCTTGTTTCGCGCACGATATTCGGGTCGATGTTTGCTGGCTGGTTGTCAGCGTCGATGATGCGCATGGTTTTCATTCCTTCGAGAGCAATGTTGTGGAGGTTCTGTCCGCGTTCAGAGTTCGGATGGAATGTGTCCCATGATGTAGCCACGGCAGCAAACATCTTTATGTCGTCGCGATTTTCGCGCGGATTGAATATGAGTCGTGAGCCGATGGCCTGGAAGAGCGCGAAGTAAGCATACGCCTTCATTGGCTCTTTTATGATGTAGTTGTTCTTGATTTCCTGCTTGTAAGCCTCGATGACACGGTCGATAGAGTCTGCAGACACTTTCATGCTGAGGCTTGGATTCTCGGCTATGGCGATGCATTTGTTCTGCAGAGCAATCTGATGGTATGTCAGTTCCTGAATCTTCTTACAGTTGTCAGAGCCTTCCACTTCGTATTTCCATGCCATGTCAGGATATTCTGCCTTGACAGTTACCGTCTCTGTAGAGTCAGCAGAGATGTTTATGATCTGGTCAGCTATGCGCAGGCGGTAGAATTCAGGTGCTTCAGTAGCATCTACGTCAAACTGGAATTTGCCGTCTTCAGCCAGTTTCACCGAGTCAACAGTTACTGGTCCGGTGAGTGATATGTTCTCAAAGTATAGCGTAGAGTCCTTTGCGTTGGTAATTTCACCGTTCACATGGAATTTCTCTCCGCTGCAGCTTGTCATGGCAACTATAGCCATCAGTGCGCCCAGAGCGCGTGTTATGTTCTTTCTCATATATCTTGTTTATGTTCTTTTTTCTGTTTATGTTACGTTATTCAGTGCAAAAGTACGAATTATTTTCCACACTGCAAAATTATTTGGCCCACAATATGCTTTTGCTATGTGCGGCTTTTACTTGCGCAGTATGGTTAGTCCCTCTGGCGCGAAGAGTTCCTGTGCTGTCTGCTGCAGCTCTTCGGCAGTGAGGCGGTCGATGTTGCTGCATAGTGCGCTGACATCCTTTTCCCATCCGTAATGCAGGAACGACTTAGCGAAATCAAGCGCAAACGACTCGCGAGAGTCGCACGCCAGGGCAATCTGTCCCTTCAGCTGGCGTTTTGCCTGACTGAGCTGATGCGGCGTCAGCGGTTTGTTCATGAGTTTGTCCAGTTCTCGTCTGACCAGACGTATGCATCGTTCCGTGTCGTGCGGGTCGCATCCGAAATATATGCACCACATTCCTGTATCGCCGAAACTTGCCATGCTGCTCTCGACGGTGTATACCAGTCCGTTTTTCTCACGCAGCGACATGTTGAGCCTTGACGACATGGCTGGTCCGCCAAGAATGTTGTTTAGCATGTATAGCGCTATTCGTCTCGGGTGGTTAATGTCGTATGCCCTTCGTCCGATGATGACGTGTGCCTGATGATATTGTGCCTTATTTACTGCTGCAGGCTTAGGCAGTGTGCGGTTGTCCTGTTCGATGAGAGGCTGCCGCTCTATCGGATATTGTTTCATGGCACGCTCAATGGCGCGTATGACGGGAGCAATCTCGCTGCCTCGTGCGTTTTTCGGAGTGCCGTGCAAGAAGAATATGGCATTCTCCGGGCGGTAGAATCGCTCGGCAAAGCGATGTGCATCGGCACTGGTGAACGCCCTTACGCTCTCCTTTGTGCCTAAGATGTTATGCCCGATGGGATGCCCTTCGAATATGATGTTCTCAAACTCGTCGTATATGAGTTCGGCAGGCGAGTCGTTGTATGATTCTATCTCGTCGCATATCACCTCTTTTTCGCGCTCCAGTTCAGCTTCCGGATATGCAGAATGGAACACCATGTCGGTGAGCAGGTCTATTGCTCTGCCGAGATGTTCGCGCTGTATGGCGCAGTAATACACCGTCGCCTCCTTGTTCGTGTAAGCATTCAGTTCGCCCCCGACGCCTTCGAGCGTCTGTATAATCTGCCATGCCTTGCGTCGTTGTGTGCCTTTGAAGGCAGCATGCTCGCAGAAGTGTGCCAGTCCTGCCTCGCCTTCCTGCTCGTCAGCCGAGCCCGCCTTGACAGCATAGCCGCAGTAGACCACCTCGCCTTGAGATGGCCGCTGTATGATGCGAAGTCCGTTGTCAAACGTGTGAGTGTTATACATCTCTTTTCTGCGTGTTATAGTCAGTGGGGTGATGTTTTCTTCTCGGCAAAGGTACATTATTATTTTCAGATATGCAAATTTTGTATAGTTGTTTGCCAGTTTTGTTGTTTAGTTGCCGTGTAATTTGGTATTTTAAAAGAAAATAAGTAACTTTGCGTCCGTAACTGACATAACACCTAACATGAAACATTTTGCGTTTATACTATCATTTTTAGTATTTTCGTCTGTAATAAACGCACAGACACCCGTCTATCTTGATGACAGCAAACCGCTGGAAGAGCGTGTTGCTGACGCACTCAGCCGCATGACGCTCGAAGAGAAAGTGGCGATGTGCCATGCACAGTCAAAATTCTCTACTGCAGGATGCGCACGTCTGGGCATTCCGGAGCTTTATTGGTGCGACGGCCCTCATGGCGTCAGAATGGAGATAAACTGGAACGACTGGGGCCATGCTGAATGGACCAATGACTCATGCACAGCCTTTCCTGCGCTGACAGCCCTTGCCGCAACATGGAATCCGGAAATGTCTATGCTCTACGGACGTAACGTAGGCGAGGAGGCACGCTACAGGGATAAAGACGTGCTGCTCGGTCCTGGCGTCAATATAGCACGCACCCCGCTCTGCGGACGCAATTTCGAATATATGGGTGAAGACCCGTATCTGGCATCAAAGATGGTCGTGCCATACATCAAAGGTCTGCAGAGCAACGGCGTGGCAGCATCTGTGAAGCACTACGCACTGAACAATCAGGAGCTATGGCGCGGACATATCAACGTGAAGCTATCAGAGCGTGCGTTGCGTGAGATATATCTGCCAGCCTTCCGTGCTGCTGCCGTAGAGGGCGGGGCATGGACATTCATGGGCTCATACAATAAGTATCAGGGCGACTGGCTCTGCGAGAACGAGACTATGCTGCGCAAGATACTGAAGCAGGAGTGGCAGTGGGACGGCGTAGTCGTGAGCGACTGGGGCGGCACACACTCAACGGCGAAAGCGGCAAAAGCCGGTCTTGATGTCGAGATGGGCACATTCACAAACGGTCTGACAACAGAGGCAACAGGATTCGGATATAAAGACTACTACTTTGCTGACCCTTACATAAAGGCTGTGAAAGCAGGTGAAGTGCCTATGGAGGTGCTCGATGAACAGGCATCACGCATACTACGCCTTATCTTCCGCACGTCAATGAATCGTCAGAAGCCTTACGGCTCTATGTGCACGTCGGAGCATTACGACGCATGCCGCACCATCGGCGGCGAAGCCATCGTGCTATTGAAGAACTCTGTCAGCAAGAAGCAGAAGACAAAGCTGCTGCCTATAAACCCTGAAAAATATCAGCGCATACTCGTCGTAGGCGAGAATGCAGTGAAAGATCTCTGCGCTGGAGGCGGTTCGTCAGAGCTGAAACCACGCCGCCTTGTCACTCCGCTCGATGCACTGAAGGCACGCTTCGGCAGCGAGAAGGTGCAGTATGCCATGGGATATAAGTCAGGAAAATTCATATACGACCACGAAGACCTCATCCCTCAGGAGGAGTATGACCGCCTATATGCTGAGGCTATCAGTGCAGCAGGCAACGCCGACCTTATTATATACGTTGGCGGACTGAACAAAAACTGGCGTCAAGACTGCGAGAGCGGCGACCGCCAGACATACAATCTGCCGTTCTGCCAGGACCGTCTCATAACATCGCTCGCAGAGACAGGCAAGCCTATGGTCACCGTATTCCTTACGGGCAATGCCTTTGCCATGCCATGGATTGACAAGGTCGACGCCGTAGTGCAGGCTTGGTATATCGGTTCAGAGGCAGGACTTCCGATAGCCGATGTCCTTTCTGGCGACGTATGCCCTTCTGGCCGTCTGCCTATAACCTTCCCAGTGAAGCTGGAAGACTGTGGCGCACACAGCTTTGACACACTCTGCTTCCCGGGCGACAGCATCGATACCGAATATCGTGAAGATGTACTCGTGGGTTACCGCTGGTATGACACGAAGAACATAAAGCCACTCTTCCCGTTCGGCTATGGACTCAGCTACACCACATTCGAGTATGGCAAGGCTGCTGTAGAATCGTCAGAAGGCTCATGGAGCGTCACCATACCTGTGACAAACACTGGCAGCGTGAAGGGTAAAGAAGTCGTGCAGCTATATGTCGGCGACGATAAGGCTACGGTTGTCCGCCCGAAGAAAGAGCTTAAGGCTTTTGAGAAAATAGAACTCAGTCCGGGCGAGACAAAGACTGTGACACTCACGATTACCGAACAAGACCTGAAATTCTGGGATGAGGCGAAGCACGGATGGACACTTGAGCCAGGCACATTCACTCTCTACGTCGGCGCATCGTCAGCTGATATCAAGCAGAAGATAAAGGTTAAGATATAGCAATCTGCCTGACGTCTTTCCGACAATAACAAGAACAAAAAAATAACAATATAAAATCATAACATCTATTACTGTATGAGCACAAAAAAGTACAATGGTGTAGTGGTGCCGATGGTAACACCCGTGACACCAAGCGGCATGCTTGACAAGCCTGCTGTAGAGAGAATTATCAAGAGTTTTGTTGAGGCTGGCGTATCACCTCTCCTTATGGGAACAACAGGCGAAGGCAACTCAGTGTCAACAATCGACGGACAGGAGCTTATCGCTACTGCTGTGAAGGCTGCTGAAGGCAAGATAACAATCTATGCCGGACTGACAGGCAACAGCTTCATCGAGCAGCTGAAGCAGGCTGGATACTACAGCGCAAGCGGCGCTGACGTAATCGTGGCTACACTGCCAAGCTATTACTCGCTGACTCCAGAGCAGATGGAGAACTACTACAAGACTCTCGCAGACTCAATCAAGGGCCCTCTCATGCTCTATAATATTGCAGCTACAACACACATGTCAATTCCTGTTGATGTGGTAGAACGCCTGTCAAAGCATCCTAATATCGTTGGTCTGAAAGACTCAGAGCGCGACCTCGAGCGCATGGAGAAGTGCATCGAGATAGCACGCAATAACGACGAATTCACATACTTCTGCGGATGGGCGGCACAGTCGGCTCACTCACTTGAGCTCGGAGGCGATGGCATCGTGCCTTCAACAGGTAACTTCGTGCCAGGAATGTTCCGCAAGCTCTATGATGCAGCAGAGGCTGGCGATATGGAGACAGCTAACCGCCTGCAGGACGAGACAAACGAAATAGCTAAGCTCTATCAGGCAGGACGCACACTCGGCCAGTCGCTCACAGCACTCAAGGTGATGATGCAGACACGAGGACTCTGCACACCTGACATGCTCATGCCGCTTACACGTCTTTCTGAACAGGAGGAGGCTGAGATTGCAGCAGCAGCGGCAGCAATAACAGAGAAATAATATCTCAACCATACGCTCTAGCAGATTTTTACGGCAGCGGTAGAATATATCGGCTCTATAGAATTCCGATACTCTCCAATAGAAAGAGAATATCCATCTCTGCTGTAGAAATCTGCTACGGGCAAGAACTAAATCTAAAACCTAATACAAACAATGTACACACTTTTAGCAGCAACAGCATCAATCCACTGGGTTGACTATGTTATTGTCGTGGCGTCAATCCTTCTGGCAGTAGTCATGGGATTCTATTTTGCTCACAGACAGAAAGACTCAAACGCATACTTCACAGCCTCAGGCCGTGTACCTGACTGGGCTATCGGTATGTCTATCTTCGCCACACTCATCAGTTCGGTGACATTCCTCGCATATCCTGGCGCAGCATATGCCGGCAACTGGATTCTGCTCGTGCAGGGACTCATGGTGCCTATCGTGCTCGTTTCGCTGATAGGACTCATCGTTCCGCTCTTCCGCAAGGTTATCAAGCTCTCTACATACGAGTATTTTGAGCGCCGTTTCGGAGCTTTCGCACGCTT
>JAFPAS010000048.1 GCA_017424205.1 Prevotella sp.
ATTGGCACAGCGATGTGATGCTGTATGCTTTGGTACGTTAGCTCAACGCAGCAAGCAATCTCGTGCAACTATATATGAATTCTTGGATGCTATGCCAGACAAATCTTTGCGCGTCTTTGATGCAAATATACGTCAGCATTATTTTACAGAGAATGTTATAACGGAATCGTTGAAAAGGTGTGACATATTGAAAGTGAATGATTCTGAACTTGATTTGTTCTGTTCTTTGTTTGGAATTGATGGACATGAAATAGAGACAAAATGTCGATTCTTGATAGAAGAATATTCACTTAGTATGGTAATATTGACTTGTGGAGATAAAGGTAGCTATGTTATCACGAAAAACGAAGAGTCTTTTATACCTTCAATAATGGTGGATGTTGTAGATACTGTAGGAGCTGGAGATTCGTTTACGGCAGCGTTTGTAGCGGCTGTACTTGACGGACGTTCGTTAATTGACGCGCATCGTTTTGCTGCAGCAGTCAGTGAATATGTATGCACACAGACAGGTGCAACTCCCCAATGGAATGACGTACTGATGAGTTTAAAATGATTAATCAACAAACAAATATCTTATGAAAAACTTTGCGATTTTATTAACTGTCTTAGTGTCAGTTGTTTTGTGTTCTTCATGTGGGTCCGCTCGTGGGACAATCAATAGTCTTCAAAATCTAAATGATGAGTTGAAATATAATTCGGAACGCTTCACTGCAGAAGATTGGCGTGATGCAAAAATGCGACTTGACAAAATTCAGAAAGATGTGAAGAAGTATGATTTTACCGATGAACAGTTGAAAGAGATAGGCGCTCTTACTGCCAGTTGTTATGTTTATATGGGAAAGAATACTCTGCAGTCAACATTTAAGGATATTCGTGACGCAGTGATTCAGGCACAAGGTGCTGCTGACGAGATAAAGGCAATAATTGAAGAAGTGAAGAGGAACCGTCGTGACAAATAGATGTGCGATGTTTACGAATCGTCTGCACCTAATCCGAAGAGTGCAAAATCACCGCGCATAGGGTCGTCAGGAAATACTTCTGCAAGACGTGCCGACAGCCGGACAGCGTTAGACATAGATGTTGCGGTTGAGGTTATCAGATTCATTCGTTTGGCTTCCTGTATGACATGGGTATCCATTGGTATAATTAATGTTTTACGGTCAATAATATCTGACCATATTCCTATGTCAACAGGCGAGTTGTTTCTAACCATCCAGCGCAGGAACATGCATACCCGTTTGCAACTTGAACGAGTGTCTTGCGGTATCACTCCTTTCGAACCGTTTTCCCTAAACCATCTTGTAATAGATTCGATAGCATCAATTGCGTGTATTGTTTCTTCTTGTTGGATGTTTTGTTCAACAAGAAGAAATTTTTTTATAGACCCGTATTGTTCTATCATAGAGGCTAATGCTTCAAGGAATTGATTGTATGTGTCATATGAGTATAGCCTATAAAATGAATCTGCAGAATGTGGAATAATATTTTCAAATTCGCGACGGACAAGCCATTGGCTAACAATTTCTTTGCTGCAGATTTGTTCTCTATTTGCGAAGCTGCGGATATCGTCAAGCAGTAATTGTATTTTTTTCATGAATTGCTTGCGCGAACCATAGCTGAGTGATGAGGCAATAAACGCTATCAGCTCTTTATTTTCTACACCATCAATTTGATGCATGAACCAACTGGGGTCACCTTTTATAAAGTCTGTTGTTTCGTATTTGTCTGCTAAACCTCGTAGCTTGCAGTCTATGTTTTGTTTTGCTGGCATTTTTTTATATTATATCTTGTCGTTTGGATATATTACCCCCCATTCTTTTCTTATAGCATCCATCTGCTTCATTATGTCTATGATTTCTGCATGAGGCATCATTGGTGATTCTGTCAGTCCGCATTCTATGCAACGACGGCATTCCATAACCTGATATTCATATCCGGTTATCATGTCGTAAGGCTTGCGATATGTCTCAACCAGTTCGTAATTACGGTATACTTCAATAAGTTCCGGACAGTTGACGTTATCAATGCGTATGTAGCCTTCTGTTCCGCTGATAATGCCTTGTCTGTCGTTAAGGCATAATGCTCCTGACTGGAGATTAGCCATGCGTCCATTGGCATATGTTAGTGAAATGCTTTCATGCATATCAACTCCTGAGGGTGAGATGATTGGATTAGAAACTGTACGGACAATATCTGTACCGAAGTACATTCGGGCAAAATTTAGTGTGTATACTCCGAGATCAAGCAACGCACCTCCACATAGTTCTGGCACAACTATACGTTTCTTCTGTTCCATCGAATAGCATAGGGTAGCTGTGAGAACGCGTGGTGTGCCAATTATTCCGCTATCCATTATTTCTTTTACTTTCTTTGATAGTGGCATATATCGAGTCCATATTGCCTCTGCAATGAAGATATTTCTGCTTCGTGCTTCATTTATAAGCTGTTCTGCTTCTTGTGCATTGGCAGTGAAAGCCTTTTCGACAAGCACAGGCTTGTTGTTTCTGATGGCAAGAAGCGCGTGCTCATAGTGGTGAGAGTGAGGCGTAGCTACATATACGAGGTCGATGTTTTCATCTTTTACAAGATCTTCATAACTTCCGTATGCTTTGCTTATACCCCATTTTTGTGCAAATGCTTCGGCTTTTTCAAATGAGCGTGATGCTATGGCATGTATACAGTAGTCTTCTGCATGAGCAAGTGTTGACGCCATTTTGTCTGCTATCCAACCTGCTCCTATAATTCCTAATTTGAACATTCTGTAGTGTTATGTTTAAGTATATGTCTGCTTTATTGCTGGTGTTGTGTGCTTTCTATTATCCGCAATGCCTGTTGCATGTGCTTATAAACAAAAGAATCTCTAATTCGATAGTCTGCGATGATGTCATTATGTATCTTCGCATTCCTCGAATTAGAGATTCTTTTTTATGTTGTGAGATTAGAGGATAGACTTAACAGTCTCAACCATGCCCTTAGTCTGGATGTCGTTCAGGAAGCCCTCGACCATATCTGTAAGTCCAGGTACGGTATTGATGTCTCCGTGCTCGCCCCAGATCCAGTCTGCTCCAAGTACGCCTTCTGCCACTTTGCGTGTGTCGCCAGTTGCCCAGAGTTCTGTAAGGAGATCCATAATCTTCTGATCGTCATTTGGCTGGATAGGTGCGCCATCAGCACGTGTTCCACCCTTGTAGTATGTGATGATAGCTGCAAGACCAAGTACAAGACCCTTTGGAAGTTCACCCTTGCGCTCAAGATATATCTTAACTCCAGGGAGATCACGAGCCTGGAATTTAGGGAATGAGTTGAGCATGATAGATGTTACCTGGTGGTCAACGTATGGGTTGTCGAAGCGCTCGAGCACGTCAGCTGCAAACTGCTGCAGTTCTTCCATTGGGAGGTTGAGAGTCTGCATGAGCTCGTCATACTGTACTTTCTTGATGTATGGACCTACTACTGGGTCATGGAGAGCATCGCGTACGATGTTGATGCCAGAAAGGTATGCTACAGGAGAGAGTACTGTGTGAGGACCGTTAAGGAGAGTTACCTTTCTCTCATGGTATGGAGCCTCAGACTCAGCGATAAGAACATGTAGTCCAGCCTTCTCTGCTGGGAATTCTGCACGAAGCTCCTCTACAGTCATGTTTGTTGGACGCTCGATTACCCAGAGGTGGAAGATTTCAGCCTGAACAACGAGGTTGTCCTTGTAGCCGATAGTCTCCTGAATCTGTGCGATGTCCTTGCGTGGGAATCCTGGCACGATGCGGTCAACGAGTGTAGCACAAACATAGTTGTATTTCTCTACCCACTCCTTGAATCCCTCGTAGTCAGCACCGAAGTCGTCCTTCCAGAGTTCTACATACTTATTGATGCAGTCCTTGAGATGGTGTCCGTTGAGGAATATAAGTTCGCAAGGCATGATGATGAATCCCTTCTTAGGGTCGCCATTAAATGTCTGGTAGCGGCGGTACATGAGCTGTACGAGTTTGCCTGGGTATGAAGAAGCAGGAGCATCAGAGAGCTTGCATGAAGGGTCGAAAGCAATACCAGCCTCAGTTGTGTTAGAGATAACGAATCTCATCTCTGGCTGTTCTGCCAGTGCCATGAATGCCCAGTTCTGTGCGTATGGGTCAATGCCACGGCTGATAACGTCGATACGTGTCAGTTCGTTTACTGGCTCGCCATTCTGACGGCCCTGAAGATTCACGTGATAGAGACAGTCCTGTCCGTTTAGCCATTGTACCATACCGCGGTCGATAGGCTGTACGACTACAACAGATGCGTTGAAGTTTGTCTTCTGGTTAGTGTTGTAGATAATCCAATCAACAAAGGCACGAAGGAAGTTGCCTTCACCAAACTGGATAATCTTCTCTGGAGCTGTACTCTTTGGAGCAGTCAGCTTGTTAAGCGATTTTAATTGTGACATAATATTAAACTTTTTTATATTAAATATTTGGTTATCAAAGTTTCTGCAAATTTACTAAAATTAATTATGATAGTTGTTTCTGTGATGTTTTATTATTGCCGATTTATGATATTTTAACGCATGCGAAAAATCTTTGCCCCCTCTGTGGCAATATAAATGCGTATTTTCTTTTTTAATGCATAATCTGCCTTGATATTCTTTTTTTTCTGTAAGCCTGAGCGCCCCTCTGATTGATAACTATGCCATAATACACGAAGGCGATCCCCATTTATTCTGTACTTCACATGGATTGAATGAATGGAACTACCGTCTTGAATCATATGCATGTACTTCAAACACTCTACATAACCTTTTTTCCCCCTTTTGGACATAATAAAACCCCGAAAGTTTTTTTGTCTGACTTTCGGGGTTCACTTCACAGACATCCTCCGCTTTTTATTAAAGATGAAAGTAATAATTATAACATTATAATTCGAAAGTCAGCTTAGCAGGAATTTGTCAAGGGTAATAATATAAGGAATTGGCCTTGATACAGTTCAGCTTTCACTACTTACGCTGCAGATTACACTCTCGGAATATAGTTATGATATAGTTCAATCTGCATTATCGACG
>JAFPAS010000049.1 GCA_017424205.1 Prevotella sp.
GCGTGCTGCATTCTCGTCAGTGCGGAACACTCTCACCTTGCCGTCAGGACAGCGGTATGCCTGAAGTCCTTCAAATGCCTCCTGTCCGTAGTGCAGACAGGTGGCGGCAATATGCATATTGACATATTCGTCAGACGAAATTTCTATTTCGCCCCATTTCCCGTTGCGATAGAAGCAACGAACGTTATAGTTTGTCTTGTGATAACCAAAGCCTAAGTTTGACCAATCTATCTCCTTCATATTAATACGTTTTATCGTTGGTTTTGTTTCAAATGTTTAGTGAAATCGCAAAATACATTGCAAAATTACACTAAATTCCTCATACAACCAAAGAATTTGTAAGAAAATTACTTCTTAGCCTGTAGAATCTTCTGTATTTCTGCGTCAGTCTTGGTCAGGCGGTCATTGCATGTTTTTATTAGCTGTTGTGCTCTTTTTAGTTTTGTGGTGAGTTCGTCGAGATTCAATTCTCCGTCTTCCATTTGTTCGACAATCTGTTCGAGTTCGGCCATTGCCTCTTCGTAGTTAATCTGTGTCATATCTGTTGTGAGTTTTGTTGTCGTTGTCTGTTGCCTGCGACTTTGTCATTTTATTTGTTTGCCATGTAGGTGTCATGTTTTACTTATTTTGAGACAATAACTTTAGAGCGTATTGTGCCCTTTGCTACCATTGTCTCTATGATGTCACCCTCGTTAATCTGTGATGCGTCGGTAATAAAACGTCCGTTGCACAGTGTCATTGAAAATCCACGTCGCAATATTATGGCGGGATCAAGTACAGAAGTGCGCTGCGTTAGCAGTTGCAGACGATGCTTCTGTTGCTGTATGATGTTCTGCGCAGCAGGTGTGAGTCGCTGTTTTATGTGTTCTATTCGGTATTGTCGTTGCTTTGTGTCCTGTTGCACAGCATTTATTATGCGTTGTTGCAGTGAATCAATGATGCCCTGCTCACGTGTCTTCGTGAGTGAGAAAAGTATTGGGATGCGTGTAGAGATTGATGTCAGATGAATGCGTTCGCGCTCCAGTTTTTCTTGTACGCAGCGTGCTGCGCTATCAGCCAGATGAGCTATTCTGTCAGCGGCAATCTGCAGATGGTCTATGAGGTATCCTGCTGCAGCGGTTGGCGTCTTTACTTGCATGAATGAAATCATGTCAATAATGCTTTCGTCGCGGTCGTGGCCTATGCCGGTAATTATTGGCAACGGGAAGTTTGCAACATTCTCGGCAAGTGCCAGAGTGTTAAATCCAGACATGTCAGCAGTTGCTCCGCCACCTCGTATTATCACTACGCAGTCAAACTCGTCAATCCTGTCGTTGATATTATTAAGCGCATTGATTACGCTCGGCTCCACTTGTTCGCCTTGCATGATGGCAGGGAAGAGTTCGGTAGTGAATTTAAATCCGTGCTCATTTCTCTGCAAGTGGTTTGTGAAGTCACCGAATCCCGCAGCCGTCGCACTCGATATGACAGCTATGCGCTGACAGAATGTAGGTAGCGAAAGCTCCTTTTGCATTTCGAAAATTCCGTCACGCTTCAGCTGGTCAATTATTTCCTGACGCTGCCGCTGCATATCGCCAAGCGTATATGTTGGGTCGATATCGGTTATAATCCACGAGAAACCGTATGCCTGATGGAACTGCGGATATACACGTAGGAGCAGCTTCATGCCAGTTGTGAGTCTTTGGCGTGTCGTGCGTTCGAATCTCTGTCGCACAACAGTCCACACCGAAGCCCAGCATCGTGCAGAGGCACGTGCCACAGGTGTGGCTGAAAACTCGTCCTTCTGCACCAGGTCAAGGTACAGGTGTCCACGCCTTTCGCTCGCGTCTGCCAGCTCTGCCTCTACCCAAAACTGACGTGTGAAGGTCAGCTCTATCGTTTCCTTGATGAGGCTATTAAGCTCGTATAGTGTTAGTCTGTCCAATGTTAGTGGTACTATTAATGTCTGCTATGCTCTATGTTGAACATAATAATATGCAAAAGTAACAAAAAAGACGGAAATAAAGATATTTATTGAATATTTTTTTGTAATTTTGCATTTTGAAGAAGTATATTTGAGGCATTGTATGCTTGACATCTCCTCGTGATAAGTATGACAGACAAAAAACAGACAACACTGGAACTGGGCACAAAGCCTGTGGGCAAGTTGCTTACGCAATATGCATTGCCATCGATTGTTGCGATGGTTGCGAGTTCGTTGTATAATATGGTTGACTCCATATTCATCGGACAGGGTGTCGGTCCGATGGCTATAGCCGGACTTGCCATAACCTTTCCGTTTATGAATCTCTCAGGTGCATTTGGAGCAGCTGTGGGTGTGGGCGCATCGACGCTTATCAGTGTGCGCTTGGGACAGAAACGCTATGACTCTGCACAGAATATTCTTGGCAACTGTGTGACGCTGAATGTTATAATTGGTGTGCTGTTCGCAACTGTGTGTCTGCTTTTCCTCGACCCGATATTATATTTTTTTGGTGCCTCTGAGCAGACACTGCCGTATGCTCGAGAATATATGGAGATAATCCTGCTTGGCAATGTCATTACACACATGTACTTCGGCATGAATGCTATATTGCGAGCTGCCTCAAAACCTAAGCATGCCATGTATGCTACGATGTTTACGGTTGTGATGAATACCATTCTTGACCCGCTTTTCATATATACGTTTGATATGGGTATCAGGGGTGCTGCGATTGCAACCATACTCTCGCAGTTCATGGCTATGTGCTGGCAGTTCTGGCTTCTGTCAGATAAGCATGAATTGCTGCATCTTAGCCGTGGCATATACGCGATAAAAAAGAAAATAGCCCGCGAAATCATAGGTATAGGCATCTCACCATTTGCAATGAATGCTTGCGCTTGTCTTGTCGTCATATTCATAAATAATGCCCTTGTGAAGTATGGAGGCGACCTTGCTGTTGGTGCCTATGGCATTGGCAATCGTATAGTCTTTATATTTGTGATGATAAATATGGGCATTAATCAGGGTATGCAACCTATTGCTGGTTACAACTTCGGTGCGAAGCGCTATGACCGTATGATGCAGGCAGTGAAGTATGCCGTAGTTGCAGCTACAGTTGTTATGACAATAGGCTGGGGTGTGTGCCAGTTTATGCCAGACCTCTGTGTGAGTCTTTTCACCAATGATAAAGAGTTGCACGATATCGCTGTACATGGCTTGCGCATAAACGCAGCTGTGCTGCCTATCATAGGTTATCAGATGGTTATAACGAACTTCTTCCAGAGTATAGGAAAAGCTAAGATAAGTATTTTCCTCTCGCTTTCGCGCCAGTTGCTCTTCCTCATTCCGCTACTTGTGTTGCTCTCTAATATTATTGGTGTAAACGGTGTGTGGCTTGCATTGCCAGCGAGTGACCTGATTGCAGCTGTAGTGGCAGCCTGGTTTATGATTGTATATATGAAGCGCTTCCGCATCAGCAAGAGTCAGCAAACTAACGTTATGCAGGTGGAAGAAATTGCTCCAGATAATGAGGAATACCATCGCAGCTATAGCTATTATACGCCTCGCAGCGGTGCAGCGCCTCGCGGCATGGCTCCACAGGCTGGTGCTTCCCAGATGATTGATGAAGAGCAGGATGCGGTGTAGGACAGCCAGTGTAAAAGACGAACACTTGCTGACGAGTTGTTTTAGACGGCATACGGATTGAAAAAAATATATATAGATGAATAAAGTTATATTCTGGATTATAAAGTTTAC
>JAFPAS010000050.1 GCA_017424205.1 Prevotella sp.
AACCGCGGACATCAGCCGCTTCCTTCATACGCCACAGAACAGAGCGCAGGCATGGACCTCCGCGCCAATATCGACGAACCGATAGTGCTGAAGCCTATGCAGCGCCAGATTGTCAAGACAGGACTCTTCATGGCTCTTCCTCCAGGCTATGAGGCACAGGTGCGTCCTCGTTCAGGACTTGCATTGAAGCATGGCATCACCGTGCTCAACTCACCAGGAACAATTGACTCTGACTATCGCGGAGAAATAGGCGTGTTGCTCATCAATCTTGGCGACAAGGACTTCGTGATTAACGATGGAGAACGCATAGCCCAGATGGTGATTGCCAAGCATGAGACAGTTAGTTTTGTTCTGACAGAAGAGCTTGACGAGACTGAGCGCGGAGCAGGTGGATACGGTCACACAGGTGTGAAATAAACCTCACCCTACACACATTTCCTACATTGACAACAGACATGCTGCACAAAGCATTTTATTACATTCTGATACTTTTTGCCGTGGCGCTAAGCGTTACGGCAAGGAAGCATTTGCCGGCTGCACATCCGCAGACTCACGTCATGATGTTAGAAGATAGCATCACTGACATCGACATCATGGCCGACACACTCGACATGGTGATGGACACTCTTGACATTGAGGAGGCTATCATATACGTCGAAGATAGCATCTGCGGTGTAACAACCGACAACGACACCATACGCCATGGCGATGTCGTAAATGATAACAAGGCGTTATACAGATATACTTTCCAGACAGCAATGGCAAAATTCATTGCTGGCGACATGGAACTTGCCTCTTTCCTGCTGGGAGAATGCACCAGCATCGACCCAGAAGCAGCAGAGGCATACTTCTATCTTGCTAAATGTTATGGCACAAACCCAGAAGACTCTGTCTATCAGGAGCTCATAACAAAAGCGGCACAACTCGACCCAGGCAACTCCACATACACCGAAGCGCTTATCCCAGTCTATCTCATGAAGAATGAGCTCGACAAGGCGGCATCTGCCATAGAGGAGCTTGTAAGCATAACACCAGAACGCACTGATATGCTCAACGTCCTGCTGAAGATATACGAGCACACCGGCGACAAGCAGAAGAGCCTCGAGACCCTCGACCGCTTGGAGATGCAGGACGGACAGAGCAGCGCCACGACAATGGCGAAGATACATATCTACGACTCTATGGGCGAGGAGAAAAAGGCACTGGACGAACTCCGAAAACTCGCTGACAGTCATCCTTTAGAGTTAGACTATCGCACAATACTCGGCAACTGGCTCTTCGGCAAGGGCAGATACAAAGAGGCACAGAAAGAATATAGCGCTGTGCTGGCAGAAGATCCTGACAACGAGAATGCCATGATATCAATGATTGACTACTATCAGCACGAAGGACAGGACTCGCTCGCCAAAAACCTGCACAACCGCATCCTCTCAAGTCCGAAGACACAGACCGAGACAAAGGCTTTCATGCTCAGACAAGCCATCCGCGCCAGCGAACAGAGCAATGGCGACACGACAGAGATACTGGCGAAGTTCGACCTTGCCCTGCAGCATAAGCAGACAACAACCGACCTGCTCGACCTGAAACTGGCATACATGGACCTGAAGAAGATGTCTGAGCAGAAACAGATAGAGGTGCTCAATCAGATAATTGAGGTTGACCCTGCTAACATGGCGGCACGAAACAAGCTGATCTATATCATCAGCATGCGTGAAGACACCAAGGAGGTCATCCGCCTTGCTCAGCAGTCTATACAGTTCCACCCCGACAAACTGATATTCAGATATTACCTTGCTATGGCATACTACACAGAGAATCGCGACGAGGAGTGTGCGAATCTGCTTAAGGAGTCAATGATTATCAGTTATGAGGACGACGAAGCAGCAATAGCAGAGAACATGTATCAGATTCTCGGCGACGTGAGCCACCAGCTCGGCCGCAACGCCGATGCCTATGCGGCATACGACAAGTGTCTCGCCATTAATCCAGACAATGCTGGTTGCCTCAACAACTATGCCTACTACCTCTCGGAGGAGAACCGCGATCTCGACAAGGCAGAAGCCATGAGTCTTAAGACCGTAAAGGAGAACCCAAACAATCCTACCTACCTCGACACCTACGCATGGATTCTATACCTGCAGGGACGATATGAAGAGGCAAACATATACATCGAAATGGCAGTGAAGAACCTCAATCCCGAGGAAGACAACACCGTCATACTCGACCATCAGAAAAGCATACAGGAAAAGCTGAAATAGAGCACCTACTCGTTTACTCGTCAATTACCGACAAACCGAGAGCAGAGAGGAGTTTACTCAATCTATGCCGAGGTGCGAAAGGTAATCAAGCCAACGCAGTTGGATTAACGTCCACCCGTCAACTAATAAAAAAATGAACATAAAACACATCATCGCCTTCGCAGCAGCAGCACTCATCCTGACAGCCTGCGGCTCATCAAAGAAAGCAGCAGAGAAGTCAGAGCTGCCACTGACAGAAACCACAGTAAAGCCTGCAGAGACACCGCAGGTAACAGAACAGCCACAGTCGGCAGAGATACAGCAAAAAGACATCGTCGAACGTTTTGTCTCTGACCTTGAGATAACCGTCGGCATGGGACGCGACTCATACACCCTCGGAGGTAAAATCAGCATGAAGCGTGGTAAGGTGATGCGCCTCAACCTTACGTTCATGGGCTTCATTGAAGTAGGAATAATCGAGTTTACTCCTGACGGCATCCTCATCGTCAACCGCATGGGACGCGAATACACCCGTATAGCATACGACGGCATGGACGCACTGATAAAAAATAATATCACATACGACAGCATCGAGCAGCAGGCATGGGAGAAACTCTATGTCGATGGCGGCAAGCGGGTCAATACCGTATCACTCGACAATGCCATAGAGAATCTCATAAACTCTAATCTGAAAGACGGGAAGAAGGTCAGCGTGCGCATCGATGTCGGACAGCCTGACACCAAGCACGACTTCACCACCTACACCATAGTCAAGTCGTCATACACAGAAGTTCCGCCACAGGTGCTTATGGCGCGACTCATGAGTTTTGCTAAGTAAACGATAACGTTAACATTAATGTCCATGAATTAGTCATAAATTTACGGATAATTTACGGCAATTCGCGTTAAAATCATTAACCGTTAACCAT
>JAFPAS010000051.1 GCA_017424205.1 Prevotella sp.
ATGTCGCAGGTGGAGATTAATACGCCCGACCCGCTCTTCAATACGCTCGGCTCGCTGCTGATGGCAGCCGCTGACGGACTATGGGACGGAACATCATGGCAACATGGATGCATCGGATGGCGCACTCCGCTGGCAGGATGGCGTGGATGCTACGTCGGTGATGCTGTAGGATGGCTTGACCGCTCACACCATCACTTCGCTGCATACGCCAAGAGTCAGGTGACGGACATCGAACCGACACTGCCCCACCCCACACAGGACAAAAAACTGAACATGGCGAGGGCTGAGAAGCGATGGGGAACGCAGATGTATAGCAACGGATATATATGCCGCAAGCCGGGACGCAATGATGTCATGCACCACTACGACATGAACCTTAACTACATCGACGGACTGCTGTGGCATCTCTCTTATGATGCCGACCCTGATCAGTTGAAGGAGTTTTGGCCGGTGCTGAAACGTCATCTGGCATGGGAGAAACGCAATTTCGACCCTGACAACGATCATCTCTACGATGCCTACTGCTGCATCTGGGCGTCTGACGCATTATACTATAACGGTGGTGCAGTGACTCACTAGTCTGCATATAACTACCGTGGCAATCGTCTGGCTGCACGCATTGCGGAAATTCTGGGCGACGACCCTACGCCTTACCGCAAGGAGGCTGAAAGCATTCTGAAGGCGATGAATGAGCGCCTGTGGATGCCTGAGCGTGGACACTGGGCAGAATTTCAAGACCTCATGGGACATAAGCGCCTGCATCCGAGTGCTGCACTATGGACCATATACACGCCTATTGACTGCGGGGCTTGCTCACCAGAGCAGGCGTATCAGGCAACACGATACGTTGACCGCGACATTCCGCACATTAAAGTGGGTGACGTAGGATTCACACTCTCTACGACATCATGGATGCCATACGCATGGAGCATAAACAACGTGGCGCACGAGGAGGTGGCAAACATGGCGCTGGCGTACTTCCAGGCGGGACGAACAGATATGGGATTCACGCTGCTGAAGAGCGACCTGACTGACGAGATGCTCATGGGACAGTCGCCTGGAAACTTCGGACAGATTAGTTTCTACGACCGCGAGCGTAACGAGGCATACCGAGACTTCGGCGACAACGTAGGCATTACAAGCCGTGCAATTATCAACGGACTCTTCGGCATCCTGCCTGACGCACTGCACGGACAGTGTGTCATTAAGCCGGCTTTCCCTGAATCATGGACTACTGCCAGCATTCGCACACCGTATCTGACATACTCTTTCGAACGAAAAGGAACGAAAGACATATACAGAATAGAAAACCGTTTCCGTCAGCCGCTGCAGATTATTGTACGAGCAAATGCCGGTGGCGGAGCATTTCTTGAGGTGAAGGGCAGCAGCGACAGTATACAGACTATCGTTGTCGACCGCACAAAACTGCCTGAACCAAACATATTCCCAGAAATAAAGTCGGCAAAGGCGGACATTGCAGCGCCTGAATACATAGCACGCATGGGGCTCGGAGATATAATTCCTGACTCTATGGCAGAGCATTCGTTTGTCGACATGTCGGCTATGTACAATTCTAATGTCGACGATATATTCCGCAACGAATATCTATCGCCACGCCCACCATACACCACGCTGCAGATTCCTGTGCAGGGAATAGGCGAATGGTGTCACCCGACACAGACCGCAGAGATTGAGGATGACGGACTGCGGAACGCAATAAAACCATACAAAAAGCATCTTGGCATATTCGACACGAAGCACGGACTGAAGTTTATGCTGCCAAAAAACGGCTATAACGTCGTTTATACTTCATTATGGGATAACTATCCAGATGCTGTAAGAATTCCGATTAAATCGGCTAAAAAGGGCGTTTCTGCCGCATATCTGATGATGGCTGGCTCGACAAACAATATGCAGAGCCGCATAGACAATGCCTTAGTGGTAGCACAGTATAAGGACGGCACGTCTGACACGCTGCACATAGAGAACCCGATTAACTGGCCTACAATCAATCAGGAGTATGTCTTCGACAACGCCGCATTCTGGTCGGCGCCAGTCATGCCGCTGCGCTTCAGACTGGACAACGGAAAGGTGGCACATGAGATAAACCGTCACGACATTCTGCCAGAGGGACTGAAGACTGAGGGTGAAGCAAAACAGCTGAGCGATGTCTATGGCTACGAGATTCATCATGGTGCAGGAGTAATACTAAAAATGCCGATTAATCCGAAGAAAAAACTTGAATCCTTGCACCTCATTACTCTCTCAAACGATGTGGTGATAGGACTCATGGCTGTCACGCTGGAGAAGAAATAATTATATAACGGAATAAGGAAGAGGGCTTCTCTCCATTAACGATGATAAAGAAGGCAATAGAATTTGCTCGCACATGGAAATTGCCAGTGGCAATGATATGCGGTGTGGTGCTCTATGTGATATTAGAGAGCGTTACAGCTGCTTTAGGCATACCGGCTGAAAGAGAGACGGCATACGACGTGGTGACACACTTCATGCAGCCTACACTATTGTTTGCCATGCTAACGCTGTCGTTTCTTAAGATTCGGCCTCGCGACCTGCGGCTGCACAGATGGCATGTCGTACTGCTAAGTGTGCAAGCCGTTTTATTTATTGTCTGTGCTCTTGCGGCAATGGCATGCCGAGAATCATACATCGGACGGTTAGCATTTGAAAGTGCAATGATTTGTTTCGTTTGTCCGACCGCTACGGCATCGGCTGTCATCGTGCAGAAACTCAACGGTTCGCTGAGCGGGATAGTAACGTATATCGTACTTTGTAATATCATGGTCACTGTGCTCTCGCCAGTATTCCTGCCACTTGTAGAACCACAGAATGGCATGACATTTCTCACCGAGCTGATTATGATTATGCGTAAGGTGTTCCCGCTGCTTCTCTGTCCGTTGTTCCTTGCGTTTGCTATACGTTATTTTGCTCCAGGTCTGATGCAGATTCTCTTACGCATCCGCGACATGGCGTTCTACCTGTGGCTTGTAGCCCTTGCTCTCGCCATAATGGTTACGGTGCGCACAATAATAGAAAGCAGCATAGACAGCGGCTTGCTCGCATGTTTTGCGGCTGTAAGCCTTGTATGCTGCCTCATACAGTTCTGGGTAGGAAGACGCATAGGAAGAAAGTTTTTCAGCACGCAGGAGGCGGAAAACATGAAATGTGATGATGCCGTGCGATGCTCAGAGATAACAGCAGCACAGGCTTTCGGACAGAAAAACACTATCTTTGCTATATGGATGGCATTGGTGTTTCTCAATCCCCTTACAAGCGTCGTAGGCGGCTTCTACAGCATCTGGCACAACGTCATCAACGCTTGGCAGCTGAAAAAACAAAAAGAATCAAAGTAAGCTTCGTATTTTACGATACAAAACTCACCTTGATTCTAGATGATTATTATTAAAACTAGCAATTCTAGACAGGCTAGATATTCTAGATGTTCTAGAGATTCTAGATAATCTAGAGGCTCTAGAGTATATTTTCTCTCTTAGATTTCTATGTTATTCTTACTGAGAATCGCTCTCAGCATAGTATTTTCCGCTTTTAACTGTTCTACCTGCTTTGTCAGGCTGGCTATTGTCTCCCGCTGGTTAGTGCGGTATCCAAGCCTTGCTGCTGTCATACGCTCGCGTATGCCGCCTTCGGTGACGAACTCGTCATTTTTCTTCTGCTGATAGCTGAGCATCATTTTGTCAACCATCTTGCACAATGTTACAGCAATATTTGCTGCTTCTTCATCAGTCCATCTGTCAAAGAATTTCTCATAATCAGACAAGCTGTTATGCTCTCTGCAATACTCAAGCATATCATTATATCGCGGATGGTGTTCATCCCAGCGCTGCAGGTGCCTGCTTTTAATGTAGTCTTCGTAATCTTCCTGTAGTTCCTGTATACTGGAGCGTGCCACATTGAGCAGCTTCAGTTCCATCTCCATTGATGTAACGCCGTCTGCTGAACCCTCTATAATGTTCTGCTTTCCAGAACGTGCAGCTTGAATCATCTGGTCGACAGTTCTGTCACCGTGCTTTGGCAAGAAACGCTTGGTAAAAACAATAGTAAGCTGATAAAGCACTACAGTCTTCTGATAGAACCACAGATTCTGCCAATAAGTCTGACGTCGCATGACAGACTCTATTTTCTCATTTTGTTCTGGCTGACGGCTGTTATTATTCATGATTTTTAGTGATAAGGTTAATGTATTTATAAATATAGTTCTAGAGTTTCTAGAATTTCTAGAGTATCTAGAGTATCTAGAACATCTAGAATCTCAATTCCTAACAATAAAAGGTCTCTGGGATTTCCAGAGACCTTTTATAATATAGAGCTAAATATTAATCAGCCAACTTTGCTTTAAGGAATTCGCGGTTGAGTCGTGCGATGTTAGCGATTGACTCGTTCTTTGGACAAACTGCTTCGCAAGCGCGAGTGTTTGTACAGTTACCGAAGCCGAGCTCTTCCATCTTCATGACCATTGCCTTAGCACGCTTAGCAGCCTCTGGGCGTCCCTGTGGAAGGAGAGCGAGCTGGCTAACCTTTGATGCTACGAAGAGCATTGCTGAGCCGTTCTTACAAGCTGCTACGCAAGCTCCGCAGCCGATACATGTAGCGCAGTCCATTGCTTCGTCAGCGTTCTCCTTTGGTATAAGGATTGCGTTAGCGTCCTGTGCCTGTCCTGTGCGCACTGATGTGTAACCACCAGCCTGAATGATCTTATCGAATGCGTTACGGTCGACCATACAGTCTTTGATTACTGGGAATCCTGCTGAGCGCCATGGCTCTACAGTGATTACGTCGCCGTCGTTAAACTTACGCATATAGAGCTGACATGTTGTTGCTCCGCGCTCTGTCTTTCCGTGTGGTGTGCCGTTGATGTAAAGCGAGCACATGCCGCAGATACCTTCGCGGCAGTCGTGGTCGAATACGAATGGCTCTTTGCCCTGGTTGATGAGTTGTTCGTTCATCATGTCGAGCATTTCGAGGAATGAAGTATCGTCTGGTACGTTCTTCATCAGTTCTTCTTCGAAATGACCTTTATCCTTTGGGCCGTTCTGCTTCCAGAATTTTACGGTTACAGTTATATTCTTTGCCATTTTAGTTCTTGTAATTTCTGGTTTGTACTTTTATTATCTCATACTCAAGCGGTTCCTTTGTGAGCACTGGTGCTGTATCGTCGTTCTGCTGATACTCCCATGCACCAACATAGAAGAAGTTTTCGTCGTCGCGCTTAGCTTCGCCTTCCTCTGTCTGGTGTTCCTCACGGAAGTGTCCGCCGCAAGACTCCTCACGGTGGAGAGCGTCAGTAGCGATGAGTTCGCCCATGAGGATGAAGTCACGGAGGTGGATAGCCTTGTCGAGCTCGATGTTAACACCTTCCTTCTCACCTGGTACGAAGAGGTTCTCGTTGAATTCCTTACGGAGCTTCTTGAGGAGCTGGAGTCCTTCTTCAAGACCTTTCTTTGTACGTCCCATTCCGACATGCTCCCACATGATGTGTCCGAGTTCCTTGTGGAGAGAGTCTACAGAACGCTTACCCTTGATATTGAGGAGACGAGTAAGTTCTGCGTCAACAGCCTTCTCTGCCTCTTCGAACTCTGGGAGCTCTGTTGAGAGACGTGGCCAGATGTTCTGGTCAGCGAGGTAGTTCTGGATTGTGTATGGGAGCACGAAGTATCCGTCAGCGAGACCCTGCATGAGGGCAGAAGCACCGAGGCGGTTTGCTCCGTGGTCAGAGAAGTTACACTCACCGATTGCGAAGAGACCAGGTATAGTTGTCTGGAGTTCGTAGTCAACCCAGATACCACCCATTGTGTAGTGGATAGCAGGGAAGATCATCATTGGCTTGTAGTAGTCTACGCCGTCAACAGTCTGTACGAATTCGCCTGGGTTAACGTCAGTGATTTCCTCATACATATCGAAGAGGTTTCCGTAGCGCTGCTGAATCTCGTTGATGCCGAGGCGCTGGATAGACTCAGAGAAGTCGAGGAATACTGCGAGACCTGTATTGTTTACGCCGAAGCCCTTGTCGCAACGCTCTTTAGCTGCACGTGAAGCAACGTCACGTGGCACGAGGTTACCGAATGCTGGATAGCGGCGCTCGAGATAGTAGTCGCGGTCCTGCTCAGGAATCTCCCATCCCTGCTTTGTACCTGCCTGAAGAGCTTTTGCGTCTTCGATATTCTTTGGCACCCAGATACGTCCGTCGTTACGGAGTGACTCAGACATAAGTGTGAGCTTTGACTGGTTGTCGCCGTGTACAGGGATACATGTTGGGTGAATCTGTACGTATGATGGGTTAGCCATCATTGCGCCCTTGCGGTAGCACTGGATAGCTGCTGTACAGTTACATCCCATAGCGTTTGTTGAGAGGAAGTATGCGTTACCGTATCCACCTGTAGCGATTACTACTGCGTTAGCTGAGAAGCGCTCGAGCTTGCCTGTGCAGAGGTTCTTTGCGATGATGCCTCGTGCGCGGCCGTCAACGATTACTACGTCTTCCATCTCGTAGCGTGTATAGAGCTTCACCTTGCCAGCATTCACCATGCGTGAGAGTGAAGAGTATGCACCGAGGAGGAGCTGCTGTCCTGTCTGTCCCTTAGCATAGAATGTACGGCTTACCTGTGCGCCGCCGAATGAACGGTTAGCGAGCATGCCGCCGTATTCGCGTGCGAAAGGTACACCCTGTGCTACACACTGGTCGATGATGTCGTTTGATACTTCAGCGAGGCGGTATACGTTTGCCTCACGTGCACGGTAGTCGCCACCCTTTACTGTATCGTAGAAGAGACGGTATATTGAGTCACCGTCGTTCTGATAGTTCTTTGCAGCATTGATACCACCCTGTGCAGCGATTGAGTGTGCGCGGCGTGGTGAGTCCTGTATACAAAGGTTGATGACGTTGAAGCCCATCTCGCCGAGAGATGCTGCAGCGCTGGCGCCTGCAAGGCCTGTACCGACTACGATAACGTCGAGCTTGAGTTTATTCTTTGGGTTAACCAGACGCTGATGTGCCTTGTAGTTTGTCCATTTTTCTGCTACTGGTCCCTCAGGAATTCTTGAATTTAATGTCTTTGCCATGATGTTTCCTTAGTTAAAAACTGAATACTATTGCTACGACTGCAAATCCGAGCATAAGGATTGTAGTGTAGGCAATGCTGATAATCTTCCAACGGCAGAACCATGTCTTGCCGTTCCATCCCATTGTCTGGAGAGCTGACCAGAAACCGTGTGTCAGGTGGAACCATATTGCAGCAAACCAGATGAGGTACAGTACAGTGTTCACAGGATTAGCGAATGTTGCCTCCATCCATGCGATACCGTCTGTTGGACTTGGATTGTTGTAAATGGCATTGTGATCAATGAGTTCCTGGAACATCATGTTGTACCAGAAATGATAGAGGTGGAGAATAAGACCTACGGCGATGATGATGCCGAGAACGAGCATGTTCTGGCTTGCCCACTCTACCTTCGCAGGTTTCTCTGTCACTTCATACGAACTGTTGCCACGAGCCTTTCTGTTCTGCATCGTGAGCCAGAATGCGTAGAAGATGTGAATCACTGCCAGACCAGCAAGACCAAGTGTAGCCACTACAGCATACCAGTTGGCACCCAAAAAAGCACAGATCATGTTATAGCCGCTTTCTGAGAAGAGAGCAACTAAGTTCATGCTCATGTGGAAGGTAAGGAAAAGGATCAGAGCCATGCCTGTTACAGACATTACGACCTTCCTACCAATAGTAGAATTAATTAACCACATAAATGTTTTTTGATTGAATTAGTTATTAAAATTATTTCTATAAAATTTTTGTCTCGATAGGCATATACACACAGATGACTTTTTGCTTACACCTAAACCCTGGCAGCAAAAAGTTTTTATCGTCCATTATGTTTCAGAAGGCTTATATTTTTTCAAAAGCCCTCATTAATAAAAAAGCAGACACTTCTCTATTTGCTTGCAAAATTAATAAATTATAGCGATTATTCAAAATAAATCTTTAAGAATTGAAAAATATTTCTTACTTTTGTACCAAATTTACACTTTATATGAAACATTTCTATGACGTTATCATAGTTGGAGCAGGTCATGCCGGATGCGAAGCGGCATGTGCATCAGCGGCTATCGGGGCAAAAACATGTCTCGTTACCATTGACATGAACAAGATTGCGCAGATGTCGTGCAACCCTGCCGTAGGAGGTATTGCAAAAGGACAAATCGTAAGAGAGATTGACGCACTGGGCGGAAGAATGGGCATCGTCACTGACCGTACCGCCATACAGTTCCGTATGCTCAATCGCTCTAAAGGACCTGCCATGTGGTCGCCAAGAGCACAGTGCGCCAGAGAACAGTTCATATGGGAATGGAGACATCAGCTCGACATAACTCCTAATCTTGACATCTGGCAAGATCAGGTGACAGAAATCCTGACCGAAAAAACAGAAAACACCAGTGACAATTCTAACGATGAAAACGCCAAAACGCGCGTCATAGGAGTGAAAACACTATGGGGCGTAGAGATATACGCCCGTGCTGTAGTTATCACTGCCGGAACATTCCTCAACGGACTTCTGCATATCGGAAAGAAAATGCTGCCTGGCGGAAGAATTGCCGAACCAGCCGCTGCCATGCTCACCGAATCGATAAATAGCATTGGCATACGCTCTGAAAGAATGAAGACTGGCACACCAGTACGCATCGACGCACGCAGTGTCGACTTCTCACTCATGGAGCGCCAGGATGGAGAAGACCTCACACATATGTTCAGCTACATCAACTACGAGACAGCTGAGAAACAATACATAGAAAACACATGCAACGCACAGAGAGACAGATATGCCGCAGAACGATTAATTCGAGAAAAACAGCTGCTGCCATGCTGGACTACTACGACAAATGCAAAATGTCATGAGATACTGCTCTCTGGATTAAAAGACTCGCCGCTCTATAACGGACAGATACAGTCTATCGGACCACGTTACTGCCCAAGCGTCGAAACAAAACTCATCACTTTCGCTGACAAAGACTCACACCCGCTCTTCCTCGAACCAGAAGGGCTCGATACGAACGAAATGTATCTTAACGGATTCTCTTCGTCTATGCCAATGGAAATACAGCTGGCAGCACTCAGAGAGATTCCTGCCTTCCGCAATCTTCAGATTTATCGTCCTGGATATGCCATAGAATATGATTTCTTCGACCCTACCCAACTGAAACATTCGTTAGAATCGAAGATTTGCGAAGGTCTGTTCTTTGCCGGACAGGTTAACGGCACAACAGGTTACGAAGAAGCTGCAGGACAAGGACTCGTAGCCGGAACAAATGCCGCATTGCTTGCAGGCAAGAATACAGAAACTGCCGAAATTCCCGCACTTGTGCTTAACCGCGACCAAGCGTATATCGGCGTTCTTATCGATGATCTCGTGATGAAAGGCGTCGATGAACCTTACCGTATGTTTACATCGCGCGCAGAATACCGCATTCTGCTCCGACAGGATGATGCAGACCGCCGACTCACACCACTGGCACATTCACTCGGACTTGCTACAACAGAAAGAATGAACGTGTGGAAGAAAAAAGAAGCCGAAATAGACGCTCTCATCGAAAAACTCAAAACTTCTACTCTTAAAGCTAATGATATTAATCCATACCTCGAAAGCATTGGCTCTACTCCTGTCAACGGTACAGTACACTTAAATGATATGCTGGCTCGACCAGGTGTAACAATCAGTGGACTTATGACTATGTGCCCAGGTCTCGAGAATAATACCGAAGTTATCGAAGCTGCCGAGATTCTCATTAAATATAACGGATATATTAAACGTGAGCGTGAGTATGCTGACAAAATGCATCGTCTGGAAGATATAAAGATTGGCGGACACTTCAACTACAACGAAATAAAATGTCTGTCAACTGAAGCACGCCAGAAACTTTCGGCAAGAAAGCCCGAAACACTCGCACAGGCTTCACGCATTCCTGGCGTTTCGCCCGCAGATATAAACGCTCTGCTCGTTCTGCTCGGCAGATAATTCAGCAGACAATAACGAAACTTAAGACCATGATGGTTTCACAGAGACACGACACACATCCATCTGCTGATAAAAATACATTAGCAGTTTTATATGTTCCACGTGAAACAATTATTATTGTAACACACTGAAAAATAGAGATAAATACGATAAAAACACCGAAAAAGATATACTAAGACATAAGAGGTGTGTAACATAAAACCATCGCAGAAGAACAAGAAAGATATTGCATACTCTATCTTATGACCGATATATTCCCTCCGAAAGGCAGAAATTAAGCATATGCTGAAATTTCGATTGTTTCGGGAATTTCGAATGTATATAACAATGCACCATGTTATATATATACCTACGATAAAATCAGAGAAATCAAAAGCAAGAATTAAAACTATTCTTCATAAAGATTTCACCTGATGCATGATAATACCAAATTACGCAATAAATTTAATCTCTTCGACTGAAATTTCTGCCATCTACAGAAAACACTTTTCGTCGGTTCTATCGTAGTATTCTATACATTAAAAGATTAACTGCCTTTCG
>JAFPAS010000003.1 GCA_017424205.1 Prevotella sp.
ATCTTCTTTATCTTTTGCATCGCCGATTCTGCTCACGTACGACAAAGAGGGGGAAGGTAAGGTTAAAGTTTAATGGTTAAAGTTTAAGGTTTAATGTTATGTGGGTAATGGTTAATGGTATCAAACAACTTGTTTTTTCGTTACACTCATGGAACTTCTTATCTTCTTATCTACTCGTCTACTTGTCTACTATAAAAAAAATAAGGCAGACCCTGTATTATTCAGAATCTGCCTTATCTATATTATTTTACTATCTGCGTATTTCGCTATCAGGTATGATATGGTATATTTCTTTACCTGATGGTGAGTAGCGGGTGTTCTCGCATGCCAGCAGGCTGGCAATGATGTTTTCCATCTCCTCTGCAGAAAGCACTTGCCCGTGTACAATAGAGGTGTTGTGTGCCATACTCGCTGCAAGGGATGTGTAGAGTTCATTGCGAACATTTGTGTTGCTCTCCACTGCGGCGCTTACCATATTGCTTACGGTCTGTGCAGCATTGGCATTGCCGAGTGAGGCTGGTACAGCGTTAATGGCGTAGTTGCCGCCACCGAGATTGGTGAGTTCAAATCCTAATGACTCCATCTCTGGCAGAATTTCTGGCAGCATGAGCATTTCGGCGACAGTGAATTGCACCGCATCAGGAAAGAGCAGTCGTTGCGAAGCAACAGTGCTTCTTGCCATGTCTTTCATGTAGCGTTCGAATAGTATGCGCTCATGTGCAAGTTCCTGGTCTGTCACCATGAGTCCTGCAGGTATGGCAGTTATGATGTATGATCCTTTATATTGGTAGTGTTCGTTGCTGCGGGTCGAAGCAATATCGTCAGCAGCTATCATGCTATCCAGCTGTCCTGGGTCGATTGTCTCTTCTTTACTGTCAGTACTGTTGAATCCGAATAGTGTTGTATCCTGTTTCTCTGGATGTACGGTATTGAGATTGTCATACAGTGCTTCCCAGCCATGCTGAACCTTCATCTTGTCATAGTTGAGTGCAGACTCGTGTATGCTGCTTCCTGACTTTTGATTGCGTTGCGCATTAGATGTTGCCGGACGGCTGTCGCTTTCAGATTGGGCAAAAGGATTGTACTGAGGGTTGATGTCTATAGTCGGTGGAGTGACGGCAATGGCATCATTGTATGCAGGTATGTCAGGACGGTCTTCTGTATCGAAGTCTATGGTAGGTATAGTGCTGAATCGTCCTACTGCCTCGCGAGCTGCGGCAGATATGATCTGCCATACTGCACTCTCGTCCTGGAATTTTATTTCTGTCTTTGTAGGGTGTATGTTGACATCAATATCTTCAGGTTTTACATTGAGATATATGAAGTATGGAATTTGCTCGCCTTGTGGAATGAGGCGTTCGTAGGCAGACATTACCGCTTTATGGAATGCTGCATGTTTCATGAATCGACCATTCACGAAGAAGTATTGCTGAACGTTTTTCTTATGTGCCGACTCGGGCTTGCCAATGAATCCGTATACCTTGCCTAATGATGTTTCAACCTCGAGTGGCAGAAGTGTTGAATCAATTTTCTTTCCGAAAATATCGACAATGCGGCGATGGGTGTTTGTTGCCGGCAGATTGTAAAGCTCCTGACCATTATGGCTCAGCGTGAAATGTATGTCAGGATAGACCAATGCTATTCTCTGGAACGCTGTGACAATATTGTTCATCTCTGTCACATTTGATTTCAGAAATTTTCTGCGTACAGGAACATTGAAGAACAAATTCTCGACAATAAAATTGCAACCTTTCGGACATGCTACAGGCTCTTGTGAGTCAAAACGTCCGCCTTCTATGTGCAGGCATGTACCGATGGGATTTTCTTCTGTGCGTGTCTTAAGAGTTACTTGTGCCACAGACGCAATGGAGGGGAGAGCTTCTCCGCGGAATCCCATGGTGTTCAGCGTAAAGAGGTCGTCAGCCTTACGTATCTTTGATGTGGCATGGCGTTCAAAAGCAAGACGGGCATCAGTAACAGACATGCCGACACCATCGTCAACGACTTGCATTGACGTGCGTCCGGCGTTTATAATCAGTACGCTGATTTTTGTCGCGCCAGCATCAACGGAATTCTCCATTAGCTCCTTTATGACTGAAGCAGGACGTTGTATGACTTCGCCTGCAGCAATCTGATTAGCTACTGAATCGGGGAGCAGTTGTATCTTATCCATGTAATTTCTGTTTTCCAGAAGTGTCAGCAGATTCTCTTTCTGTAGATGTTGCTGCGCCAGGTGTTTTTTGCTGTTGAGTCTCTGTCTCACCAGTATTGCCCTTTTGCGCTTCGTTGTCTGTATTTTGGCTGATAGTAGCTGGCGTGGCAGAATTAGTCACAACAGTTTTCTCTGTCTGTGCGGCAGAATGTATGCTGTCGGCAGCAATTGTACTGTCGTTAGAAAGAGGGAGTATTGCTTCTTTCGGCTTAAGCGCTATGCTGTCTGCCATGTTGCTCTTGTTGGTTTTTCCTATGTGCTGCAGAGGCGCTTCACGTCGTTTCTCAATCTTAAGCTGTGTGCCGCCAGCCTTAGCTCGCCATTCAAAGATATCGTCTTTATGTAGCGGACGTATATAGTCGAACCATGCAAAATTAGGCAGACGTTTTTTATCAGGCGGAATCTGTGATATCGGGTAGCCTGTTCCGTTATGCTTGCTTGCCCATATCTTCTCCATTTTCCGTTCTTCGGTGAGGAACATTCTCATCGTGTCGGTCTCAAGATAGTTGAGCATGATGAGTGAGTTGTCAGCCTCGTCTATGGCATAGTAAATTGTTTTTACGTTGCCTTGTGCCTGGTTGAGTCTGAGATTTCCATCAGTGAACCAAGCCATCATCTCTTTTGAAGATATCTGGTTGTAGTTTCCTGAGTCGGGCATCTCTTCAATGCTGAGAGCCTGGCCTATGATATGAGCAAATCTGATGGTAGAGTCAGCCATGTAGGCACGTATCTCCTCTCCCAGAATCTGACGATTCTCGTTCCACATGATAGGGTCTTTATACATGATGAGCGTAGAATCGAGAGAATTCATGACCATAGAGTCGCATACAGCCTGCATATCCTTGCGGTATACTCGTACATGTGGATAGGCGTAGACTTTGCGATAGGCAGAGTCTGTGTCGATGTTATATGTCATGAGTTTCATTGTGTCGCCATGAGCATATAGCGTGTCGCCCTGCGAATAGTCAATAGCTACCGCGCGCTTTGTAGCGTATCCGTATCCTGTTTTCTCGTCGTAGTATATGTAGTCGCCAAGGAAACGGGTCTTGTTCGCGGTATCATTGAATACAACATTAGTGAATCCTTCGCTGATGCCGGTAGTGCTATTGTGATGAAGTGAGTCGGCTGTGATGGTCTTGCCATCTTTTCTTGTAACGGTAGACCTGCCGTATAATTCAGTCATGTCGGTCTTGCTATTATAGTAGCCATCGTCTGTTACAATAATATCTTCGCCCATAGTTATCTTTGATGGACCGACAATATGCGCCTTAGATGTCTTTGTATCATAATATAATGTGTCGCCTTCAGTCAGAGAATTGTCATTTTTGAGTTGCACATTATAATAGAATATAGCTTGTTTATCGGCAGAAGAGTATTGTCCCCAGTCGCTGGTGAGTATTGTCTTGCCGTCGACGAGCTTGCCTCCTTCAAAGAAGTATCCTACAGAATATAAACGGTCGTAGTTAAGCGAATCGCAGTAAAGCTTGGTTTTTCTATGTGTCAGCACCACGTTGCGTCTTACCTCGCACATTTCGTCGTTGCCATCATAGTAAGCATATTCTGATGTCAGTGTAAGGGTGTCACCCTGTCTCATGTTTACGTGACCGAATGCTTCAAACGAGTTTGTCTGCTGATAATATAGCGCACTGTCACATTTCAGACGTGCTCCCTTATGCAAGAAGGTGACATTGCCTTTTACAAGTTGGGCGTCAGGATGTTTTCCGTATATGTCATAAGATAATTCGTCAGCATGTTCCAGATAGACTTTTGTATCTGTTGTGCTCTTCTTCGCTCTTCCGCGTTTAACAGGATTCTTTGCTCCTGACATCCAGCATACGACAAAGAAGCATAGAACTATTGCTAAAATAGTCCTATGCCCGCTATTATAATATGTGTATTTGATATTCTTCCTATTCACTTTCTTCGTGAGGTTCGTTTTTTATATTTGAGTCGTGGGAATCTGCGTGCATGCCTGTTCGTTTGAGGAGAACAGGCATTATATCAAAGCAGTGTGTTGTTATTGCAGAATGTTACTCTTGTACCCATCCTTCGTACTCGTAATCACAGCCTTTGTAACGATCTTTCATTCTTACGTAGGTCTTCTTTATTTTTTCTTTTACCCAGTTTTGAATGAATTCGCTTTTGCGTTTCTCCAATACCACGTCCTTCATAATCTGGAAGTCTTCGGTAATTGTAGCACGGTGTCCTTCTGTACGAGCCTTGAGTTTTACAACTGCACAGACAGTTTTTCCGCGATTGTTTGTCATTGTGAATGCTGGTGAGATTTCACCAACTTTCAGCTGTTCTACAGCACGTGCCACCTCTGTTGGCAGGTCTTGCATGCGGAACTTAGATGTTCTGCCCATCTCTGTGCTGTTAACCATGAGTCCTTTGTTGCTTCGTGTGTCTTTGTCGTCAGATACGAATGTGGCAGCTTCGTCAAAGGAGAATTTATTGTTAGTGATATCTGTAACAAGCGAGTCAAGCATGCTTATTGCCTCATCAATGTCTTCCTGGTCTACGCGTGGTTTGCGCAGAATGTGTCTGACTTTGATTTTATCGCCACGTTTGTCAACTAACTGAATAATATGGAAACCGAACTCAGATTCAACAATCTTTGAAATTTTCTTTGGGTCGGTAAGGTTAAATGCAACAGCGGCAAACGCAGGGTCGAGCATGCCTCGTCCGACATAGTCCATCTCTCCACCAAATCGAGCAGAGCCGGGGTCTTCTGAATAAAAGCGTGCTAACGTCTGGAAGGTTGTCTCACCACTGGTTACTCGTTCTGTGTATTTTCTTAGCTCGTCTTTTACGCGGTTTGTCTCCTCTATTTTGATTCGTGGCGTACGTGTGATAATCTGCACTTCAACTTCAGTCGGAACAAAAGGTATGCTGTCTTCTGGCATTTCCTTGAAATATTGTCTTACCTCTGCTGGAGAAACCTTTATGTCTTCTACAAGCTTGTCACGCATGCGCTGTGCTAATTGGCTGTTCTTGAAGTCATCACGCAATGACTGACGTATCTGAGTCATTGACATCTTTCGATATTCTTCAAGCTTCTCTTTTGAGCCAATCATTGATATCCAGTAGTTTATCTGCTGTTCTACGCCTTGTGCTATTTCGGCTTCAGTCACCTCAATACTGTCAAGTTCTGCTTGGTGAAGGAATAGCTTCTGCACTGCAATTTTCTCTGGCAGACGGCAGTCAGGATTGCCAGGCAACTGCTGACCCTCTGCTTCCATCTGCGCACGTAATTGCTCTACGTCAGAAAGCAAAATGGCTTCGTCGCCTACAACCCATATCACTTCGTCTACAACACTGACTGGTTCAATGTCTTCTGCTTGCTTTGATTGGGTAACAGTATCTTTTGCGGCGTTTGCAGTGCTGCCTTTAGCTGTAAGTGCTGCTGATGACAGGCCAGAATTGGCTGTTACAAATACAGCGGATAGCATCATTGCTGCAAGTGTTATGCTTTTTAAGTTCTTCATTAACAATTCATTTATATTGTTTTGGATTAAATGCCACGTTGTGTGACTATTTCTCCTTGTTTACGGTTGCTACGATTTCTGGATATACTTCAACAGTGTATTTCTTGCGAAGTTCTGCAATCCATTGCTTTTCAAGTTGAGCCTGATAGTCTGCTGTAACCTGATTGCGCACATCGCTCATTTCTTTTGGATTTTTCAGTAATTTTCCGTAGACAGCATCTATAGGATAGTCCTTTGTTTTCTTTACTTCAACGTTATTTACTTTGAATATTAAGCTGTCAACTAATGCGTTGTCACCTTTTTTAAAGATACCCTTTTCTACTCTGATGCGGATGATAGAATCGCCATTGAATGTTGAGCGGAGCTTTTCATTCCAATCAGCAAATGCCAGTCCCTTTACGCTTTTCTTTACTGCTTTTACGTCTTTCACGTCTTTCACGTGGTAAACCATACCCTTGAAGCGAGGTTCATCCCAGCGATATTTCTTTTTGTTTTTCTTGAAGAAGTTCTTGAGTCCCTCTTCGTCTTTTGCACCTTTCTCCCATACTTCACGGTTGCTAATTTCAAAGAGAAGCAGTCCGTCGTGGTATTCTCGAATCAGGTGTTTCATTTCTGCGTCCTTCGCTTCTATCTCCGCAGCGTATTCATCCATGATCTGCTCGGCTGTTTTTGCACCTTTGCTTGCGTCTACCTGCTCATTTATCTTCTTATTGATGAAGCTCTCACGTAGATTGCGCATATCAATGAAACGCATGATGTTGTTGCGTAGTGAGTCGTATGGCTCAAGCTGCTTGCGCTCTACCATCTTGATAATGTGCCATCCCACAGGTGATAGTGTAGGCTTAGACATCTCGCCAACGCTAAGTGCATATGCTGCGGTCTCGAACTCTTCGTATGTCTGTCCTTTAGAAATCCAGCCAATAACGCCTTTTTGTGCTGCTGCTCCAGGATCTTCTGATTTGTTTGTTGCCATATCGGTGAAGTCAGCACCATTAAGTATAGCATTGTATATGGAGTCTATTCGCGCTTTCTTTGCCTCTTCTGTTGCTTTGTCGGCATTAGGTGATAGCCTTACGAA
>JAFPAS010000052.1 GCA_017424205.1 Prevotella sp.
ATTACGACAACCTCTTCTCTGCTGCACTGGCAGACTACTGGCATCACGGAGTGTACGACCGCGAGCGCAACTACTACCGTCACGTCATCACAGGATGCATCCGTGCCATTGATTTTATCGAGACATTGGGTGCCGGAACAAATACTTTCGGTCCGTCAGCCATGCTGGCAGAGTGGGACGAGAAGAATCTTGCGGTGACCGGTTCGTCGCAAGGCGGATTCCTCACACTCGCTACAACAGCGCTCGACAAGCGCGTCACATGCTACGCACCAATACATGCTGCCATGTGCGACTATGAGGCTGCACTGAAGAAAACCGCCTGCGGATGGCCTCACTACTATTATGACGAACAGAAGCAGACAATAAAGGAAGGAGTAAACGCCAGCATCGTAGAGCAGGCACGATACTACGACGGAGTGAATTTCGCACGCCGCATCAGTGTGCCAGGCTACTATAGCTTCGGCTATAACGACAATGTCGTGCCGCCAACGACAGCATATGCCACATTCAACGTAGCTGGAGGAGAGAAGACACTCTCGCCTTATCAGCAGACAGCACACTTCTGGTATCAGGAGCAGTGGGACGAATGGCAGAATTATCTGCTGAAGAAGCTGGGCCTATAGACAGATGTCAGCAGTGCGTAACCCCGTTCTGCGCTCACCCATATAGACAGCATGGCATCTGAAAAGGCTCACGATGACCATCCCGCATACTATCATTCATAGACATAACGAACAAAACAAACAACATACAATATGATTATGGAAAACAAGACATACGGCTATTTCGACGACGCTGCAAGAGAATACGTCATCACAAATCCTGCGACACCGTTCCCGTGGATTAACTATCTCGGCAATGAAGACTTCTTCGGACTCATCAGCAACACAGCCGGAGGATATGACTTCTATAAGGATGCAAAGTTCCGCCGCATCACCCGTTACCGCTACAACGGAGTTCCGATGGACAATGGCGGCAGATATTTCTATATCAACGACAACGGAACAGTATGGAATCCAGGATGGAAACCATGCAAGACACCGCTCGATAAGTATGAGTGCCGCCACGGAATGAACTACACACGCATCACTGGCGAGAAGAACGGCATAGAGGCTTCGGTGCTCTTCTTTGTTCCGCTGAAGACATGGGCAGAGGTGCAGAAGGTGACACTCAGAAACAATACTGGCGAGAAAAAGAGCATAAAGCTGTTCTCTTTTGCAGAGTGGTGTTTGTGGAATGCAGCTACCGACATGGAGAACTTCCAGCGCAACTGGTCCACAGGAGAAGTTGAAATAGACGGAGGAACCATATATCACAAGACCGAATACAAGGAACGCCGCAATCACTATGCGTATTATGCAGTGACAAACGCAGAGGTTGACGGCTACGACACAGACCGTGAGTCGTTCATCGGACTATATAACGAGTTTGCTAATCCGCAGTGCGTCATGCAGGGCAAGCCTTCTAACTCACTTGCCCACGGCTGGAGCCCAATAGCGTCGCACTACATCGAGGTAGAGCTGGCGCCAGGCGAGTCGAAAAACTATATCTTCCTGCTCGGCTATGTAGAGAATGAGCAAGAGCAGAAATTCTCGGCAGAGGATATCGAACGCAAGAAAAACGGCACACTCATCTCGTCGCAGGCATCAGATGTCACTCTCGTCAATAAGGCTAAAGCCCGCCAGACCATCAGTCGCTTTGCGACGGTTGAGGCTGTTGATGCTGCCTTTGACGAACTGCGAGAGATGTGGGATGCACTTCTCAGCAAGTATGTAGTCAAGTCAGACGATGAGCGTCTCGACCGCATGGTCAACATCTGGAACCAGTATCAGTGCATGATAACGTTCAATTTCTCACGTTCAGCATCATTCTTTGAGAGCGGTGTAGGTCGTGGAATGGGCTTCCGCGACTCCAACCAAGACCTTGTTGGATTCGTACATCAGGTGCCAAGCCGTGCCCGCGAGCGCATCATAGACATCGCCTCTACACAGTTCCCTGACGGTGGCTGCTATCATCAGTACCAGCCGCTTACGAAGCGTGGCAACAACGACATCGGCGGCGGATTCAACGACGACCCGATGTGGCTCATATTCGGCACTGTGGCATATATAAAAGAGACAGGCGACTACTCTATACTCGACGAGATGGTGCCGTGGGACAATGAGCCAGGCACAGAAGTGACTCTTATGGAGCACCTCAGAATATCGTTCAATCATGTCGTAGAGAATCTCGGTCCGCACATGCTTCCTCTCATCGGACGTGCCGACTGGAACGACTGTCTGAATCTGAACTGCTTCTCTTGGGATCCGAACGAGTCGTTCCAGACCACAGAGAACAAGACAGAAGGCTCACAGGCTGAGTCGCTCATGATAGCCGGACTATTTGTCTTCTGCGGCAAGCAGTATGTAGAGCTCTGCCGCGAGATAGAAGGCTTCGGTGCTGAAGCCGACCGTGCGCAGCAGTGCATTGACAATATGGTAGAGGCAGTGAAGCAGCATGGCTGGGACGGCGAGTGGTATCTGCGTGCCTACGACTTCTATGGCAACAAGATAGGCTCTAACGAAAACGAAGAAGGAAAGATTTTCATAGAGTCGCAGGGATTCTGCACCATGGCAGGCATCGGCATGGAAGAGGGCATGGTCGACAAAGCTCTCGACTCATGCAAGAAATACCTTGACTGCGAACACGGCATGGTTCTCAACAATCCGGCATACACCACATATCATGTGGAGATGGGCGAGATATCGTCATATCCTGCAGGATACAAGGAGAATGCAGGCATCTTCTGCCACAACAATCCGTGGGTGATAATCGGCGAGACAGTTGCAGGCCGCGGCAATGATGCCTGGGAGCACTACACAAAGATATGTCCAGCATGGATTACCGACCAGGATTTGCATAAGATAGAACCGTATGTCTACTGCCAGATGGTGGCGGGCAAAGATGCAGCAAAGCCTGGCGAGGGCAAGAACTCATGGCTCACAGGCACTGCAGCATGGAACTGGTATACCATCACCCAGTACATCCTCGGCATCAAACCGACATATCACGGTCTGGAGATTGACCCTTGTCTGCCTGAGACAATGAAGGAATACACCGTCAAGCGCATCATCCGCGACGCCGAATATCATATCACTGTGAAGAATCCTGACGGCAATCAGAAGGGCGTAAAGCAGATTCTGGTAGACGGAAAGCCAATCGAAGGCAATATCATTAACTCTACACCAGGTGTACACACAGTAGAGGTTACGATGTAAATAATTTAAGTTTGATAGAGGAAGGTAGAAGAGATAGAAGACATTAGTCTTGTTGCATGAAGGTAGAAGAAGATAGAGGGAGATAGAAAGAGATAAATGACATTAGTTTTGATGCAGAACACCCGCTTGCCAAAGTATAGTCCTCTATCTTCGCCGCTGAAAGCGGCATATCTTCCTTTATCTTCCTATATCTTCTTAAAAAGTATCTTCTTAACATCCGAAACTTGAGTATTTAATCAATAAAAACCATACGAAACATGCACAAGAAATTATTCATGGCAGGCTTGCTGTCTGTTGCTTTTGCAGGACAGATGGCAGCGCAGTCAGCCTTTATCTATCCGAAGAACCAAGCTACAGCCCCAGCCATAGCACGCGACGAGGCAGTAGAGGCAAAGGTAGAGCAGGTGCTCTCTACACTCTCGCTCGACGAGAAGATAGGTCAGATGGTCGAACTCGACCTGCGTATCATAA
>JAFPAS010000053.1 GCA_017424205.1 Prevotella sp.
AGGCTCAAAGCACAAAGGCGGATTCAATCCTTTCTATTTCGATGTGTCTGACCGCATCTTCTTTGGCACAAAGAAAAACCGCATCGAGGTGACAGTAGACAAGGAGTCTGAGGAAGACGCAGTAAACATGGCCGAACGCCGTGCTGACTACTGGAACTTTGGTGGTATCATCCGTCCTGTATTTATCATCTCAAAGCCAGCACGCAACATACACCGCGTGGCTATTGACGCTAAGCATGACGGCCGCTTCGTAAGCAATGTCTACCTGAACCGTCCTGTTAAAGGCGGTACTGTAGCCCTTGACATTCGCGACCTTGCTACAGGCAAGACAGTTGCTACAGCAAAGGCAGAAACACGAGGCACAGACAATGCAGCATTCAACTTCAACGTGAAGAACGTCAAGATGTGGTCGTCTGAGACTCCAAACCGCTACGAGGCTGTCTACACTCTCTGCGACGAGCAGGGCAAGGTGCTTCATCGCGAGCGTCAGAAGTTCGGTTTCCGTACTATCGAGGTACGCCTCAACGATGGTGTATACGTAAACAATCAGAAGATTATGTTCAAGGGTGTAAACCGTCATTCTTTCCGTCCAGAGTCAGGCAGAACACTATCATTTGCAAAGAATCTGGAAGACGTGAAACTCATCCGCGAGATGAACATGAACGCAGTACGTCTCTCTCACTACCCTGCCGACCCAGAGTTCCTTGACATCTGCGACTCTCTCGGTCTCTATGTCATCAATGAGCAGCCAGGATGGCACAAGCATCACAACACCATCAATGGTTCAAAGATTGTGCAGAGCATCATCTATCGCGACCAGAACCACCCTTCTGTAGTATTCTGGGCAAATGGCAACGAAGGCGGATTCAATATGGAGCTCGACCCTCTCTTCTATGAGTATGACCTTCAGAAGCGCACTGTGCTCTATCCTTGGGGCAACATGCACGGCATGGAAACAAAGCACTACCGCTCATGGGGCGAGACACAGGTGCTCCTGCGCAAGCCTGAAATCACTATGCCTACTGAGTTCCTCCACGGACTCTATGACGGCGGACACGGTGCAGGTCTCTACGACTACTGGGTAATGATGCGCAAGGCGCCACGCTGCGCTGGCGGTTTCCTTTGGGACCTTCAGGACGAAGGCGTGAAGCGTGTTGACATGGACGGAGTAATTGACAACGTGGGCAACTTCGGTGCTGACGGCATCGTTGGTCCTCACCTTGAGAAGGAAGGCTCATTCTTCACTATCAAGGAGATATGGTGTCCTGTTCAGATTACAAACCTCAATTCTGCATTCGACACAGCAATGCTGACTCTCGAAAACCGTTATGACTTCCTCAACCTCAACCAGTGCAAGTTCCGCTATGCATATAAGAATATGCCACAGCCAGGCAGCAATAAGGTTGAGACAGTAAAGAGCGGCACACTTGCCGGACCAGACGTTGCACCTCACGCACAGGGCGAGCTTCTCCTGCCACGTTTCGACAATGCAGACATTCTCGAAGTGACTGTTATCGACAACCGCGGCGAGGAGCTTTACACATGGAGCATGCACTCAGGCCGCCGCACTACAGCACTCACAGCAAGCGAGGCACCTACAACATTCTCTGTAGCACAGACAGACAAGGAGCTTACAGTGACAGCAGCAGGCAAGACATACACATTCTGCAAGCAGACTGGCACACTCTGCAAGGTTAGCACAGGCAAGAACACTATCAATATCAATGGCCCTAAGTTCATCGCAGCACGTCGTTCTGACCGCTCTATGGATCAGTTCTACAACCACGACGACAAGGAGGCTGAGAAGAAGAAGACAGAATACACCACATACGACGAGCAGGGTAAGTTCTGCGGATTTACTATCGACGAGAAGGCTGGCATTCTTACAGCCAACTACCGACTCGGACAGCTCGACAAAGCACAGTGGACATTCCTTGTTGATGGCTCAGTAAACCTCGACTATCGCTATACATTCGGCGGTGTAGTTGATGAAATGGGTGTAATGTTTGACTATCCTGAAACAAATGTCAAGAGCAAGGAATGGGTGGGCGATGGTCCATACCGCGTATGGCAGAACCGTCTCCACGGTCCTCAGTACGGCTACTGGGCTAACGAATATAACGACCCTATTCCAGGCGAGTCATTCGAATATCCTGAGTTCAAGGGATATTTCGCTAACTGCTCTTGGATGACACTCCACACTACAGAAGGCAAGATAACTCTCCAGCCACAGGGCAAATTCGGTGAGGCTGCAGTGGCTAATGCCGAGAACCGCGAGGGTGTAGTAGACTATATCGGTGTTTACCAGCCACGCGATGGCCGCGACCATATCCTCTACACACTCCCTGAGAGTGGCATCTCACTGCTCAAGGTTATCCCTTCTGTACGTAACAAGGTTAACACCACCGACCTCAACGGTCCTTCAGCACAGGCATTCTGGGCCGACCTCTCACAGTATGGTGGCGTAGTAAACATCAAGTTCGAGTAAATCATAACATGTAAAATAGCGACAGGGGCTGCATCGTCTGATGCAGCCCCTGTTACGTTTTATAAGGTTATGAATTTATGACAATGAAATAAATATTGTCTGTTGTTGTCCCTCGTTGTTTAAGAGTAAGACAATGGAAATTACTTTACAGAAGGAAATCTACGCATATCATTATGCTCGCAGAGCATCCGCCTACAAGTGGTTATTTCTTGTTTTTTCTATCCGTAAAGATCCGAAGTATCCGTGTTCTAAAATCTACGTATAATTCAACGTTAAGCAATCAAACTCGTCTACGTATCAATTGAACGATTATGGTCGTAACATTAAATACACTGACGATAATACGGATGCCATACACACTACACAATCTCCACCTCCATAACTATATCCTTCAGAGGACGATCAGCATGGTTTGTCTCACATGTCTGTATCTTCTCAACGACATCAAGACCGCTCTCAACCTCACCAAACACTGTATACTGATTGTCAAGGAACGGAGTGCCGCCCACTGTCGTGTATGCCTCAGTCTGCTCAGCA
>JAFPAS010000054.1 GCA_017424205.1 Prevotella sp.
GAAAGAGCTTGACTGGATGCGACGCCAGCCACAAGCACGAGGCCACAAGGCAAAATATCGTGAAGATGCATTCTACGAATTAGAAGCTGTAGCCAAACGACGCATAGAAGACCGTCAGATACGTCTGAAAGCAAGCACCGTCTATATCGGTTCGAAAATATTCGAATGCCAATATGTTTCAAAAGCCTGGAGTAGGAATGATGGCGAAAAGAATGTCATACTTGATGAATTCTACTATAATTTCGCCCGATTCGAGAAAATGGGCATTGTAGGCAATAATGGCACAGGCAAGTCAACCTTCCTGAAAATGCTGCTTGGAGAAATTAAGCCTGACAGCGGACGCTTTGATATAGGCGAGACTGTACGATTCGGATATTTCTCGCAAGACGGTCTGAAATTCAGCAATGACCAGAAAGTGATCGATGTCGTAAGGGCTATTGCCGACTATATTACCCTTGGCAACGGCAAACATCTTACGGCATCACAACTGCTGCAGCACTTCCTATTCACACCAGAACAGCAGCATAATTACGTATATAAACTGTCAGGAGGCGAGAAAAGGAAACTGCATCTCTGCACAATACTAATGCAGAATCCTAATTTTCTTGTCCTTGACGAACCGACCAATGACCTTGACATAGCAACACTGCAGGTGCTTGAAGAGTATCTGCAGGATTTTGCAGGATGCGTGATAGTTGTATCACACGACAGATACTTCACAGACAAGGTTGTAGACCATCTATTAGTTTTCCACGGCGACGGCAAGATACAAGATTTCCCGGGCAATTATTCTCAATACAGGCAATATCTTCTTTTGCAGCCGAAGGAACAAGCAGAAGCGAAGCCTAAACAAAGCAAATCTTACCGTAATGACACACGTCGAAAGATGTCGTTTAAAGAAAAACGCGAATTCGAAGCATTGGAAGCAGAAATCGATGTACTCACAAAAGAGAAAGAGCAAATAGAGACTGCGTTGTCATCCGGACAGCTGAATTCTGTCGACATAATCGAAATGTCAAAACGGCTACCATTGCTTAACGAAGAACTCGATGAAAAAGAAATGAGATGGTTGGAACTTAGCGAGTTACTATAGAGTGCCCACACCATTTATATTAAATATTTCCCAAATCCTTATCACCTTGAAGATATATATTACGACCATAATACTACTTCTATCAGCAATATGCCGTTCAGAGGCAGCATATCCGCTACGTGAAACCAGAGCCATCTGGCTGACAACACTTAACGGATTAGACTGGCCTGACACAAAGGCAACGACAGAGAAGAATATCAACAAGCAGAAAAAAGAATTAACAGACATTCTCGACAGATTGCAAAAAGCCAATATCAATACGGTACTGTTCCAGACACGCGTGCGTGCTACAAGTGTATTTCCCAGTACTCATGAAACCGGTAACGAGCCATGGGACAGATGTCTTACGGGTACAAACGGCCGCACTCCGAACTATGACCCTCTGGCATTTGCAATAGACGAGTGCCATCGGCGCGGCATGGAACTGCACGCATGGATTGTGACAATACCTATAGGCAAATGGAATGATGCAGGATGCCGTCATCTGCGCAGTAATATTCCCAATGCCGTCATGCGCATAGGCGACGAGGGTTATATGAACCCAGCAAATCCGCAGACTGCCGAATATCTTGCCAGATACTGCCAAAGCATAACACACCGTTATGACGTAGATGGCATCCATCTTGACTACATCCGCTATCCTGAAACAATAAAGACCGTTCCCAATGCCGATGCGGCAAGAAAAAACATCACCAGCATCATGGAGAAGATATACAATGCCGTGAAGCAGGAGAAAGGATGGGTAAAGGTGAGCTGTTCTCCTATTGGCAAGCATGACGACACAAAACGTTTCAGCAGCCGCGGATGGAACGCACGAAGCCGAGTATATCAAGATGTAAAGGAATGGATGAGCCGTGGCATTGTTGACATAGTCTTCCCTATGATGTATTTCCGTGGAAACCATTTCTATCCATTCCTGACCGACTGGCAAGAAGGTGCTGCAGCCTGCACCGTCGTTCCAGGACTCGGAGCATATCTTCTTCACCAAGGCGAGAAAGACTGGCCACTGACGGAAATGACCCGACAATTAAATGTAGCACGTCAGAGCGGCATGGGATTCTGCTTTTTCCGTTCGCGTTTCTTTACCAATAATACAAAGGGGATATACGACTACGTGTACAGTCAATTTGCTCCCTACCCTGCACTACCTCCTGCGTTACCACAAAAGCAACCGGCAGCGTTGCCAACACCAGAATTTCTCACTGTGCATGAAATTGGGGGACACACAATAATGAAATGGAACATGCAAGAGAGCAGTCTGGCAACAGCCGGAGGTATAGCATTCAATATATACGCTTCACACTCCTACCCCGTCGACACCAGCAATCCGCAAAATCTTATTGCCATGAAACGCAGCACACAATACATGCTGATTCCTGCCGAGGCTCAGCAGTGCTATTATGCTGTCACCGCCATCAACCGTTACGGTCACGAGAGTTCAGCATGCCAGCAAAGCATCGTACCGGAACAGATTTGTACGAAAAGAGCATGGCAGCACTGTCGCAAAGCGATGCATACTGACCAATAGAGAATCAAACATACAACAAACCACAAACGAACGTTTTACATAAAATATGGGAAGAAACAAATATTCGCAGAAGGAAATTGACAGCATCAGCCTTTTACTTAAGAAAAAGACTGAAACGACACGCTTCCACCAGAAACGCATCAGACACATACTGCGTACCATCTTTGAATTTAACATCTCCGACTTTAACGAACCCGGAAAGCCCTTCGGTCCACAGGAACTGCAGGACGCTATACGCCGCAGAGCAATATACATCCTTGACGATGCAACCATAGCCGACATGAAGGCTAAGCGCGAACGCGACAGGCTGCGCGATGCTGAAACCGACCGGCAGGCAGCTATTGAAGCTGGTGAGCAGACCGACTGGCAGGCAGCAATGGCAGAATGGGAGGCATGGGAAAAAGAAAATAGCAAATAAAAAAAACACTTCACGCTTAGAAGGATGTGTGTCTTACGCAATCCATCTAAGCGTGAAGTGTATTAATAAAGGCGTTATTTTTCTGTCTGTGCAATAAGCTGCACCTAAAACAAGTCATGTCCCTCGGCTACAACCATATCAGAGGACATCGTGGTTTAGCATTCTGACAACATCATCATAACCAATGCCGCAGAAATTCTGAATAACATAGTTGCATTTATCCTTTATGGCATCGGCACTATTATATGTGGCAAGGCCTACCGTAAAAATCTCTGCCGACATGCCAGCCTGTAATCCGGTAAAAGCATCTTCGAAAACCACACATTCGTCACGGCTGCATCCTAAGACAGAAGCTGCCTTTATGTAGCAGTCAGGTGCTGGCTTTGATGCAGAGAAGTCCTCACTTGTCAGAATCACATCGAACATGTCTAGAAAGGCAGGCAATTTTCTGCGTAGCGCATTCATTTTTTTCCTGTTTGAACTCGTGACAACGGCACATTTCACTCCATGCTCACGAATATTCCTAATAAACTCCTGTGCTCCTGGGATGAACGGAAAATCCATATTCTCCTCCCATCGGTCAAGACCTTCTGTAATCTCCTCCTGCCATTGCTTGTGCGGAAAATAATTATTGAAAATCTGCACTAAAGTTGTACCTTTTATCA
>JAFPAS010000055.1 GCA_017424205.1 Prevotella sp.
GCCAATGAATCCTGTAAAATATGACTTTGCTCCATCAAAGGCAAAGATGGTCAGCGACAATATAAAACACATCACATTCCGCGACTCTTACGGTACTGCAGACACTAATTACTACCATCAGCAACGATGGAATCAAAACGATATTGATGAGACACCTACAGTAGCCGAACTGCTTGACGAAGCTTTCCGTATAGCACTCACCGCACTGACACGTAAAACAGCATTCGATAAGTTTGCCGTACGCGACGAAACACCAGAACAGGAGCAGACAAGAGTACAGCAAGAAGAAGCCGAACGTCAGGCCATGCACAAAACTTTGGAGAAAGTACGTGACAGACTCTACAGTATCTTCCATCTTGACACTTTGCTCGACAAGCATATCATACTGCTTTCAAGTGGAGAACTGCGTAAATTCCAACTGACAAAAACACTTCTGACAAATCCACGCGTGCTTATCATGGACAATCCGTTCATCGGTCTTGATGTGACAGCACGACAGCAACTGCATGAATTTCTTTCACTGCTGGCAAAAGAAACGTCTGTAAGCATTATACTCATTCAGTCAAAAAGCGACGACATACCAGACTTTATAACACACATCGTGAAAGTCAACAACATGACTGTCGGGGCAAAACAGACTCTCGCAGAATACCGTAGCAGCACATCACCCTACCCTTCACGTGTGCTCGATGCCGATAAAGCAGAAGCCATACTACAGTTGCCCGAACAGCCATCACCAGCAGCTGAAGATGAAAGCATCATCGCCTTTCGTAATGTAAACATACGCTACGGAACAAGAACAATACTCAAATCTCTCTCACTTAATATTCTCAATGGTGAACGCTGGGCATTGTCTGGCGAAAACGGTGCAGGAAAATCTACACTGCTTAGTATCGTTTGCGCTGACAATCCGCAGTCATACGCCAACGATATCACACTCTTCGGTCACCAGCGTGGCAAAGGCGAGAGTATCTGGGATATAAAACGCCATATCGGATACATTTCTCCAGAGATGCACCGTGCATACCAGCGTGACATACCTGCTGTCGATATCGTGGCCTCAGGACTATCAGACATGAACGGACTTTATACAAAGCCACGCCCAGAACATCGTGAACAATGCCTCTTCTGGATGAAAATCTTTGGTGTGGAAAATATGGCAGAACGCACATTCCTCAAACTGTCAAGCGGCGAACAACGTCTCGTGCTGCTCGCAAGAGCCTTCGTCAAAGACCCAGCACTGCTTATCCTCGACGAGCCACTTCATGGACTTGATCTGAAAAACCGCCGCATGGTGAAAGATATTATAGAGACATTCTGCCAGAGAAAAAATAAAACACTTATCATGGTAACACACTACGAAGAAGAACTTCCAGAATGCATCAGCCATAGAATTTTCCTGAAAAGAAACAAATAGGAACAAACATAATAAACAGAAAATGGAGAAACAAAAGATAAAATCTTTATTGTTTCTCCATTTTCATTTACAGAGCAGTTAGTTATACCCTATTAAATTATTTGTTAACCTCCGCCAATATTTGCTCTGCATGTATCTTTGTTTTAATCTGTTTTGGCAAAAACACATGCTCCACCACACCATTCTCATCAACGAGGAATGTTGTACGTAACGTGCCCACCGTATGTTTTCCACAGAAAACTTTTTCGCCCCATGCACCAATGGTCTGCAGTAGGGTTGTTTCCGTATCAGCGATTAGCGGGAACGGCAGATCATATTTCTCGCGGAATTTCTGATGGCTCGCTACACTATCCTTACTGACACCTATAACGGTATAGCCTGCAGCCTGAAGATCAGCATAATGCTCTTTCAGCGAACAAGCCTCTGCTGTACATCCGCTAGTATTATCCTTAGGATATGTATAAAGTATAAATTTCTGTCCTTTAAGCGACGCAAGCGTAATCTCACGTCCGTCCTGATCTATGCCTAAAACATCTGGCAGTCTATCACCTATATTCATGGGTTAGAAATCATGTTATATATAATAATGTTTAGCGAAACTTAAAAGAGAAGAGAATACAGAGAGTAGAGGAAGCCTTCTGCGTATTCTGTTAATTCCGTATGAGGCAAAGTTAAAGCAAGGATTACAGAGAATGAAAACAAAAACGACAACGATGACGTCAACGTTAACCCTTTCTCATTTCTCCTTTCTCATTTGGCTTCGCCGATTCTGCTCCCGCTCGGCAGAGATAGAACGACTTCTTCTCTGCTCTCGCTTACTCGCAGAATTCTCCTTTCTCATTTCTCTTAATTCTGACTCATCAGGAATCGCTCTGCTTCCATAGCAGCCTTGCAGCCAGAGGCTGCAGCGCATACGGCCTGACGATAGATTGGGTCAGCCACATCACCTGCAGCAAATACACCCGGAATATTTGTTCTTGGAGTCGGTCCGTCTGTCTTGATAAATCCAGCTTCGTCACACTCTACATATTCGCTGAAAACCTTTGAGTTTGGGTTATGGCCTATTGCAAGGAAGAAACCATCAGCCGCAATATCATATCGTTCCTCATCGGTCTCACCCATACGCTTCACAACATGCACACCCTCTACTCCATCTTCACCATATAGACCTACAGCATTATGCTCAAACAGCACTGTGATCTTCTCGTTCTCAAGCACACGGCGCTGCATTACGTCTGACGCACGCAGATAAGGCTTGCGCACAAGCAGATACACCTTATTAGCAAGTCCAGATAGATACTGAGCCTCCTCACATGCAGTATCACCGCCGCCTACTACTACAACAGTCTTCTTTCTGTAGAAAAAGCCATCACATGTGGCACAAGCTGAAACACCTCGACCAGCATAAGTCTTTTCATCATCAAGACCAAGATACTTAGCAGAAGCGCCTGTAGCAATAATTAGTGTATCACATGCCACCTCTGTACCATCATCAACCGTAACGACAAATGGGCGCTTAGATAGGTCAGCCTTAACGATTTCACCGTCGCGAATATCCGCACCAAAGCGTTCTGCTTGCTGACGAAGATCCATCATCATCATGTTTCCGTCGACACCCTCTGGATATCCAGGAAAATTCTCTACTTCTGTTGTCTGAGTCAGCTGTCCACCTGTCTGCAGTCCGC
>JAFPAS010000056.1 GCA_017424205.1 Prevotella sp.
CAGTATTCAAGTGCAGAGAGATCGTATCGTGTGATATCTTCGCGTATAAGGAAGCGGTAGATTGTTGGAGGAGCACAGAATGATGTGATTCTGTAATGTGACATCACACGCAGAAGGTCTGCAGGACGGAATGGTCCCTCATAGTCGTAGACAAAGACTGTCGCACCAGAGAGCATCTGTCCGTAGAACTTGCCCCACACGGCTTTGCCCCATCCGGTATCTGCAAGTGTGAGATGTAATGACCCTTCATGCACATTGTGCCAGTATTTTGCTGTAATAATATGTGCGAGAGGGTATGAATAGTCGTGCATTACCATCTTCGGCTCGCCTGTCGTTCCGCTAGTGAAATAGAGAAGGAAATTGTCGGTCACCTTATTGCGCTCTGGCTTTATGAATGGTTCAGCCTCGTTGAGTCCTCGCCAGAAATCATACCATCCATTAGGCACTGTAGGACCTATCGATATGCAGTGGCGCAACATTGGGCAGAAGCGTACTGCTGTCTGTATATTGCTGGTGATAGGTTCATCTCCGCAGGCTATAATGCAACTGATGCCAGCCATATGGCAACGATACATGATGTCTTTGCTGGTAAGCATGTGGGTGGCAGGGATGACAACCGCGCCTATCTTATGAAGTGCCACCATGGTATACCACCATTCTATGCGGCGCTTAAGTATGAGCATCACACGGTCGCCTCGCTCTACTCCTATGCTCAGGAGGAAAGAAGCGCAACGGTCTGTGATCTCCTTAAATTCGCGATATGTCACACGCTTTTCTTCTCCCTTGTCGTTAGTCCATAGTATAGCTTCTTTTTCTGGCGACTCAGCTGCGTAGGCATCAATTACATCGTATCCGAAATTAAAGTCTTCTGGAATATTCACTTCGTAATTTTCCAGAAATTCCTCGTATGATGCAAAATCTACCTGCTTAATGTACTTCTCAATCATGTTGTCTTGTTTTTAAAAGCACATAAATGTACTTGTTCAAATGCTCAGCAAAATTACTTATTATGACAGAAAAGATGGAATTAATTAACATTTTTTTAAGTAATAGAGCGATAAAAAAAGATTTTCTGCACACATAGTATTTTATATGTGCAATAAAGATGTGAATTTAGTATAGGTTTGATAATTAGAAACTTACATAGGACAAAATATTATCAGCATAAAAGATAATTGCTCCAATACGATAGTCCAGACTGCATCAACTTGCTTGTAGTCAAAGGATTGGGCAAAGAAACGGATTGCACACAAAAAGAAAATGTGCAATCCGTCACCAGATTGCACATTTTCCTTCTCTTGTACACTACTATCTGTTATCTGTACTCTGCTATCTATTGTCCATCCACTTGAAGCGCTTTTCCCAGTCACGCATAACGGCTTCTCGCCATACGGACACCGTAGCAGCACCTTGCCATTGGCTATTATGTTCGGCATAGTCTTCATAGTCAGACTTACCGCTCTTAAGCGATTCTGCGCCACAGTCGGTCCACCATGTCTTTCCGACTGTGTATGGCTCAGACTTTATAGTCGGACTGACAGTAGAGTATTTTCCTACCGCGGGCCACTGGCTGCCAACGGTAAAGACTCCTTCGTGTGACGGGAATCCTGGTATATCAGACGTGATGGTATAGGCAAGTGTTGCTGGAGCTTTTGGAGAATAAGTCACCACATATATTCCGTTGCCTAAATAACAGCCTTGCCAATTCTGCTTGTCTGTACGCATGGTGAATGCTCCACGCTCACCACGCAAGATGTGCGCCGGGCAGTCTGTGCCTTCAAGCACAGGACCCTTCAGATGCCATTCCATAACAGAATATACTGGAACCGTGTCTGCGCTGCACAACGCTCCGGTTATCACGTAGCGCGGTGATTGGCTCATGAGTTCGAAGCGTCCTCCCCAATGGTCGGCAGCAGGATCGTCGGCGTCAAATGCTTTGCCCTGACGGTCTTGCCCCATCAGATACAGCAGAGTCGGAGTATCACCCATCTTTGCTATTCCCTTGTAGTAATTTATGAAATCTTCGCCCATGATGCCATGGCCTTTCATAGCTTTCTCATAAAACAGCGCCTGATATGGAGTCTGCTCTTTAGCGTCTGTAATAAATCCACGATACGAGGCATTATTCTCTATAAACCAGAGGTTTGGATGATGTTCCACGATATAGCGGTAGCCGTCGCTACCCCATTTCTTATTTGGTCCGCCTATCCAGTATATGCGTATTTTCTTCTCAATATCTGGTGCATCATGAAGAGCCTGAGCAACATCTTCGAGAGCTCCCCATACAAGCACCCAGAGCGGACGGCTGTCGGCACGGCGGGCACACTGAATAATCCACTCGGAACCTTCGGTAGGGCTGTCCCAGCCTTTAAGCGAGCATCCCCCGCGACGTCCTTGCTTCGTAATACTGCGAAGATAGTTTGCCGATGGGTATTTACTGCCTGGCATAACAATGGAGCTGCTGTCATCATTGCTGCCTGAACACAACTTTTTCTGCTCGGTCTTGAGTCCGCGACGAAGCGCAGGAAGGTCTTTCTCATACATATCAATCATACGCAAAATCTCTTCCTTATTACCTTCTCCAAAGGATGGTGATGACACAAGTCCTTCAATATCAAATTCGTTGCTATACATAAGCAGGTGGGTCATTGACTGGTTGTCGTCAGGATCCGTGCCGCCTATGTCTGTACTGATGAGGATGCGATGACGCTGCGGAGATTCTTTCTTATCAGCATACGCAGATGCCGACACAGCAATAAGCAGCACAATGATAATTATTGTTCTGAACTTAAGTTTCATTTACCAAATTTCATTAGTTAGTCGTATAGATAATTTCATAATATCAAGAAGAACGTCTGTCATGAATAAAAAAAGAACCAAGAGAAATTAATATTTGTACATATAAAAATCTCTTGGTTCTGTTTCTATTATAACTCGTCAGACGAATTATTATGCTTCAGAAAACATGTCCTTGCCTACAGAGCACAAAGGGCATGCAAAATCTTCTGGAAGGTCTTCAAATGCGGTACCTGGCTCAATGCCTGCCTCTGGCGAACCTACTTCTGGGTCATACTCCCAACCACATACGTCACATACATATTTTTTCATAATTGTTTTGTGTTTAAGTGTTAGTAATTCATTATTTTTGATGCTACAAAGATACGATATAAATTTCAGATTGTGGATATTATGTTTATTAAAAAATACAAAATGTATATTTTTTATATTTTGCATACATTTTTCTACAAACCACCACTGCATTCATGTAATGCGCATCATCATATTCTGGCAAATGGTTTAAAATAGAAAAGACTCGCAAGCAGTGATGCTTGCGAGTCTTGTAGTGGGCGTTGACGGATTCGAACCGCCGACCCTCTGCTTGTAAGGCAGATGCTCTGAACCAGCTGAGCTAAACGCCCTAATTTCTTAATTGCGGGTGCAAAGGTACGACTTTATTTTTTACCACACAAATTTTCGCTGGCCTTTCTTCTCTTTTTAACACTCTTTTAACACTTCAAGGCTTTTTTTCTTCATATTTCATAAGGTTCAGCCTCTTATTTCTTCTGCCCTGATGCCAAGTGCCGCCATAAGCGAATAACCTAATATTTCTGTACGCGAAGGGATGCCTGTAAGCGGTTGCATGGCAAAGGTTGTAATGCGTTTATCCTGACATTCTCTGTCAAGGAAACGTAATACTGGCGTTAGTATTGCGAACGCTGGAGAATTTGCATCATCAAGATCAGGCACTAGCATTATACGCTTCACCTGCTCTACATCAGCCATCGCACTGAGCACATCGGATATGATATCAATCTTCGTCATGCTTTCGCTATTCTCGTCAGCAGCAACCGTATGGAAAACAAACTCGCCCATATCACCGCTGAACGCCTGTCCATTGAGTACATGTCCGCTATCGGCTGTATGGTCATATGTTCCAGGATTGAAATTTTGCATTTCTGCCGACTCCTTGCTATGAACAAGTATGACGTGTGTGACGGTTTTTTTCTGTTCCTTCGGATCTGTTATTCTTCGGCATCCTCCATCCATAGCTATACATTCAACCCACTGCGCCATATCGGCCTGCGGGATATGACGGCCAATCATACGTTCGAAGTTTACTGTCAGATTGAACGCTACGCTATCAATATAGTCGGCATCGGCGATTATCACATTCTCGCCCCATAATATATCATTTGTATTTAACTGCATATGTTTTATTTTTTTATTACTTAAGTTCTGAAGTAAAAGTAAAAATGTAATTAAACCCGCTTACGAGTGGAAGTTATAAGAGAACAATACAATCTGGAAAAACAATATCCAAAGCTATCGTCTTCAACTTTCCTCTACCTTTAAAACAATCTGGCTGCTTGTCTGTAACACTACTGCCAACGGCTATGATTCTGCTTCGGTCTGTTCCTGTCGCCAATTGACAAGATAAAGATGATTTGTTGCACGTGTAAATGCCGTATACAGCCAGTGAATGTATGATGGTGTGAGCATATCGTCTGTCATATATCCCTGATCAAGATAAACTTGCTCCCACTGTCCACCCTGTGCCTTATGGCATGTTACAGCGTAGGCATATTTCACTTGAAGCGCATTGAAGTATATGTCGTTGCGCATTTTTTCCATCCGCTCACGCTTAACGGTGATATGGGCATAGTCTGCCAAGACATTATTATATAATAGCTCTTGCTCTTCACGCGTTAGTGCTGGAGCTTCGCTCTGCAGGGTGTCAAGAATGGCTGTGACCTGAAGTTCATAGTTATCATAGTCTGGAAACTCAATGGTGATATCTGCAAAGCGGAAACCATAGAGTTCTCTCATATTTCTTACACGACGCACTATGCAATGGTCGCCATTGGCCAGAAAGGCTGGTGTGTTTTCGTCTGCAGAGTCTTTTGTCCAGAAATAATTGTTCTTCACAATCATCAGGCGGTCGCCTGATGCTATTTCCTCTTCACGTCCCAGCACTTGATTTCTAATGCCGTTATTATAGATGTTCGCCCTCTTATTGCTTCTCGTCACCACTATCGTTTCGTCCATTCCAGCATAACTATAGCTCGATGCAAGTCGCTCTATTATTTCTGCCCCATGGCAGATACTAATGTCATCGAATCCAGCAAATCTAATCTTCGGCAGTTCTGTCATCCTGTCGTACGTTATCATGTGGCGTATTTTCGTTGCATTGACCAGTATTCCCGAACCTTCTGCCTGCCGGAGCACCTCCAGCAAATCATATTCGCTGACATCAAGACCGTAGCCTGCAACGAACGATGCCACAAGAGCTGGCGATTCGTCACATCCTACAGGTGGCAACTGCGCAGTATCGCCAATGAGCATAAGCGCACAATTGCGACCACCATAAACATACTGCACCAAATCGTCGAGCAGATTTCCGCTACCAAAAGTGCTATGTTCATCGTAAGAGGATGAAGCCGAGTTTATCATCGACGCCTCATCAACAATAAACAATGTATCAGCATGCAGATTCTGATTAAGCATGAATCGTCCGTCAAGATACGAACGCTGACGGTATATCTTGCGATGTATGGTATGCGCCTGACAGCCCGTGCCTAAACTGAAGACTTTTGCGGCACGTCCCGTAGGTGCCAACAGCACCACTTTCTGCTTAAGGTCAGTCATAGCACACACCAAAGCACGTGCCACCGACGTCTTACCCGTACCAGCAGAGCCTCGAAGTATCATTGCCGAATGACGCTGGGGAGTGCGGTCGGCAAGGAATCGGCTTATACACTCAATGGCTTCATGCTGCCCTTCCGTCGGAATGAAGGGCATACGACTTTCTATATTATATAGCCATTCAGATGCAATCATGTCTGCAAAATTATATAAAATATCCGATTAATGCAAAAAATCTGCATACGACATTCTTAATTCTTCTTTTTTTTCTGTAATTTTGCAGACATGATTGATAATAACATACGCCAGCCAAGAACCATAATACGTATAGGACAGCAGTCGCTGATGTTCCTTATGCCAGAGGTGTGCGTCACGAATGCTGACGGGCAACGCTCTGTCACACCCTTGCGCTTCGAACCATACACTGTGAAAAGCGGAATGTCAATGGCAGCCAACCTAAGAGAGGCTTTTAGGGAAAGCGAAGTTCTGGGCTTAGCAAGCAATAGAGTGCAGGTGATAATCGATGCACCTGTCATGCTTATACCTATGGAGGAATATAACGAAGAAGAGGCCCCTGAGCTCTTTAAGCACACCTTCACACATAACCCAAATGATGTTGTCATGTGTCACGTTGTGCCAGACTTGAACAGTGTAGCAGTCTTCTCAATAAACAAAGACCTGCGCATGGTAATTACAGACCATTACTCTGACGTGCGCATTATGCCACTTCTGGTGCCTGTATGGAGACACATGCATCACAGAAGCTACGCCGGACATACACGCAAGGTCTACGCATACTTTCACGACGGGCAGTTGTCGGTTTTCTCTTTCTCAAAAAACCGCTTCAGATTTGCCAACACATTCCAAGCAAAAGAGCCATCTGACGCAGCATACTTCATACTGTATGTATGGCAGCAACTCGCTATGGACAGCCGTAAAGACGAGCTCTATATCGCTGGAGAGGCTCCAGACTATGAGACTCTTCGCTCTGATCTGAAGCGCTACGTACAGAACGTATATGGCGTAAACCCATCTGCCGAGTTTAACCGCGCACCAATAACACAGGTGCCACGAGTAACTTATGATATTGTCTGTCTATGCGAATCGTAACAGGAAAATACAAAGGAAGGCGCTTTGATGTGCCGAGAACATTTAAGGCAAGACCAACTACAGACTTTGCTAAAGAAAATATATTCAATGTGCTGCAAGGCTATATCGACTTTGACGATGCCATGGCGCTCGACCTTTTTGCAGGCACTGGCAGCATAAGCTTAGAACTCATGTCGCGCGGATGCCGACAAGTTATTAGCGTAGAGGCTGACCGTGACCATGCAGCCTTCATACGTCAATGTGCGCAGAAACTCAACGACGACAGCCTTGCACTGATTCGTGGTGACGTGTTCAGATTTCTGAAATCATGCCGTCAGCAGTTTGATTTCATATTTGCTGACCCGCCGTATGCGCTGAAAGAACTGGCATCAATACCCGATATAATAGTCCCTGCTGGACAGCCTGAAGGCGAAGGGCTATTGCGCGAAGGCGGAATATTCGTCTTCGAGCACGGAAAACAGAATGATTTCTCCTCACACCCTCGTTTCGTAGAGCACCGTTCATATGGCTCCGTAAACTTTAGCATATTTAAGTAGAACGAGGATTAAGATATATGTATTGAGGATTTGTAACTTTCCGCTTTAATATTTCCTGCCACTCCATTAATTTCCAAAACTGAGCAAATAATGCAAATAATGTCTGACTGACACCAGCCGTCCGTCAGACAACGCCCACACAATGATAGACCGACCAACCATAGAACGCATCCTTGCCGCAGCCGATATTGTCGACGTGGTATCAGAGTTCGTCACACTGAAAAAATCAGGAGCGAGCTATAAAGGGTTATGCCCGTTCCATGATGACACGACGCCTTCATTCTCCGTTTCACCATCACGCAACTACTGTCATTGCTTCACATGCGGCAAGGGCGGCTCGCCTGTTGGTTTCATCATGGAGCATGAGCAGATGACGTATGTCGAGGCACTGCGATGGTTGGCAAAGAAATATCACATAGAAATAAAAGAGCGCGAACTCACCAGCGAAGAGAAACAGCAGGAGAGCGAACGCGAATCGCTCTTCATCGTAAATGAATGGGCAGCAAAATACTATCAGGAAATTCTTCAGAATGATGCTGACGGCCGCGCTATTGGCATGCAGTATTTCCGCTCAAGAGGATTTCGCGACGACATAATACAGAAGTTCCGTCTTGGATTCTCACTCAACGACCGCTATGCTATGCCGCGTGAGGCTATCAGCAAGGGATACAAAAAGGAGTTCCTGATTAAAACAGGATTATGCTACGCACGCGAAGAAGCCACAGACGAAACATCTGCATTAGCCGACCGTTTCTGCGGAAGAGCGATATTCCCATGGATTGGACTAAACGGAAAGGTTGTAGGATTTGGCGGAAGAAAGCTCGATAAAGCTACAAAAGGCGTACAGCAGAAATATGTCAACTCTCCCGATTCTGCCATATACCATAAAGACCACGAACTATACGGCATATATCAAGCACGAAAGGCAATCACTAAAGACGACCGTGTATTCATGGTAGAAGGATACACCGACGTAATATCCATGCACCAATGCGGAATAGAAAATGTCGTGGCAAACTCTGGCACTGCTCTATCAGAACACCAGATACATATGCTACGTCGCCTCACCAGCAATATCGTTCTGCTATATGACGGTGACGGAGCAGGCATTAAGGCGGCAATGCGAGGCACAGATATGCTACTGGCCAACGGAATGAACATCAAAGTACTGATTCTGCCCGACGGTGACGACCCTGATTCATTTGCACAGAAACACACCACAGAACAATACAGGGAATATATAGAGAAAAACCAGACAGACTTCATACAATTCAAGATTGACGTGATGCTCAACGGCGTGACCGACCCCGTAAAGCGTTCTGACGCCATATCGTCTATCGTGAAGAGCGTATCTGTAATACCAGACCCTATCGTTAGAGCAGCATACCTGCAAGACTGCGCCTCAAGACTGAACATGCCAGAGCAGACACTGCTGACACGCATGAACTCATATATCAGCGAGGAGAAAAAAGAGCGCAAGCGCCGACAGGAAAGACAGAATGCATCTTCCGAAACATCCGCAACGGACTTTGTTTCGCAAAGCGACAATGCTGCACATGCCACACCAGCAACGACACATATGGGTGCTGCTACTTCAAGCCCTGGCTCTACCATAGCGTCAGGACCTCACAATAGTCAGCCCATAAACCGCAGGGCTGTCTCGCCAGGCAGAGGACGCAGAACTGCGCAAGACATGGAATTCAGGCTCAACGATATATCGCGCATGATTATTGAGGCAGTCATACGTCATGGCGAGAAGATCATAAAGTCTGACGTACAAACAGATGATGGCAGTGTAATGTCGCTAACAATGGCCGACTATGTCTACTATAATCTTGCAGCTGACGAACTGCAGCTGACGATACCTCTCTACAATAATATTCTCACTGAGGCTTTTGAAAATTCGCATCATGAGGGATTCGACACTCAGCAACATTTCATTAACCACCCCGACATCGAAGTGAGTCGCATAGCATGCAGTATCGCCCAGGACCATTATGTGCTCTCTAAAAGCCTAGAGCATCAGCCTTCGCCAGAGGAGTTGCTGCAGCACATCGAACGCTTGCTGCTTGATTACAGACGTAACATCATCGACCAGAAACTTGTATTGCTACTGCAAGAAATAGAAAAAGCAGCAGACAATCCACAGAAGCTTGAACAACTCAGAACAGAATACAACACGCTGAACGACATCATAAAGAACATATCACGCGGCTTGGGCAATAGGCTAAGATAATTTTCTTCCTTACTAAAGGCAATGCCACCATATGTCACCCCGCAACAAACACCCATAAAACCTCCATGCACGAAAGATATACCATACACGACTATCAGAGCATAGCCGAGATTAAAATGCACACCATGCCCTTCATCAATAAGGTTATTAGCGAAGGGCATGCTGCTGACATGATTCTTGTATCAGAAGCATTGCAAGAGAAGAATCTGAGTCGTATAGCCGAGCGCATAGCTGCCGACGCACAAAAGAAAGTCGTGCTGCTTGCCGGACCGTCGTCAAGCGGAAAAACGTCTACAAGCAAGCGGCTATGCATACAGCTCATGACATGCAGGAAACATCCTGTTGCCCTGTCAATGGACAACTGGTATATAAACCGTGCAGACACCCCGCTCGATGAATACGGCAAACCAGACTTCGAGTCAATCTACTCCATTGACCTTAAACAGTTTCACACAGACATAGCAAGCCTCATGGCGGGTCAGGAGATTATGCTCCCTACATATAATTTTGTGACAGGCATGCGTGAATATCGAGGCGAGAAACTCCGACTTACCACCAATATGATTCTTGTAATCGAAGGTATTCACGCTCTTAACCCGATGGTGTCAGAACAGATTTCCCCCGACTCAATATTCAAGATATATGCCGCTCCCATGAGCCCAATATCGCTCGATGGCGAGATATGGGTGCCCACAACTGTCAACCGTCTGCTCCGACGCATCAGCCGTGATGTGCAGACCCGAGGACGACTGCCACAGGTAACCATAGCCGAATGGGATTCTGTGCGCCGTGGCGAGAAGAAATGGATAGAGCCATTCAAGGACGATGCCGACACTATCTTCGACACCTCTATGCTATACGAACTTGCAGCTCTACGCAAGAAGGCAGAACCAGTTCTGATGGCAGTGCCCGACACCGTGCCAGAATATGCCGTAGCACAGCAGCTGCTGAAATTCCTAAGATACTTCCAGCCTATCGATTTGGAGCAGATTCCACATACATCGCTACTCCGCGAATTTGTCGGCGGCTCTATATTTGATGCTGGATGAGCAAAGCGAAACTTCGTCAGCATGAGCAGCGGACGGAAAAGTGAAAACTGTTCTCTTTGCTCTGTTCATTTTGCACTGTTCTTCTGCCGTTTAGTGCGCGAACTGCAAATGCTGGCAAAGGTGAAAACGGAAACTGCTTTCTTTGCACTGTTCTCTTACTCTGCTCTCGCTTACTCGCAGAATTAAACCATAAATATTAAACCATAAAATAACCATGAACGTAATTTCAACAACGGCAGCACCTGCTGCCATCGGACCTTACAGCCAGGCCATCGAAGCCAATGGCACAGTTTATGTCAGCGGACAGCTACCTATCGACCCAGCGACAGGCGAATTTGCGCCAGGCGGTATTCAGGCACAGGCACGCCAGTCATTGACAAACATGAAGAATATCCTTGCTGAAGCAGGACTGACCATGCAGAATGTTGCGAAGGTGACAGTTCTACTTGCTGACATTGCAGACTTCGCTGCAGTCAATGAGGTGTACGCAGAATTTTTCTCTGCACCATTCCCTGCACGCAGTGCATTCCAGGTAGCTGCACTGCCAAAAGGCGCAGGCGTAGAAATAGAGGCCATTGCCGTGAAGTAAATATCTGCTGCAGGCCTTTTCTCTCTTTTTTAATGCGGCGGTTTGCATACAGAAGCTTTTGCGACACACACCACTGATGTCACAAAAGCAATTACCACAGCACAAGCAAGCCGCCGCATATCATGTGTCATCATAGAGACAATATCAAAGACCATTCCGACTGTTTTCTTGATTCATAATAAGTTTTAGAGCAATCCCACAAGAAAAACACGCAAAAGTTTTGCAGATAAGAAAAAAGTCCGTACCTTTGCACCCGCAAAAAGAAACCGATATCTATCGGGCGTTTAGCTCAGCTGGTTCAGAGCATCTGCCTTACAAGCAGAGGGTCGGCGGTTCGAATCCGTCAACGCCCACCAGGGGTGTTTCCTCGTGATTCTTTTATACTATTCCTTTTAGGAAGTATTTAGAGTTGCGAGGATTTTTTTATGCCCTTTTATTTAGCCGATTGCCAGGCAACCGATATTAGGAGAAGGGAACAGATATACACACATATACGCTGAAAACAGAGGGCTCTATCGTCCCCACTGATTTCCAGCGTATATCACATTTTTGAGTACTGGTCAATACACCCTTACTCAGCCTATTATTATTGATTCAAGTTTCGAATATTAAGAAGATATAAGGAGATAGAGGACGATACATTTTAAGAAGTTATAGGAAGTTACAAGAGGATATGCCGCTTTCGACAGCGAAGATAGAGGACGGCACATTGGCAAGCGGGTGTTATGCATCAAAACTAATGTCATTTTTCTCCTTCTATCTTCATGTAACAAGACAAATGTCTTTTATCTCCTTCTGTCTTCATCTATCTACATGGAAAGCGGAACTTGCGAGACTTAAATTATTGAAAACTC